>CAXTUQ010000479.1:0-4854 GCA_964247405.1 uncultured Acetobacteraceae bacterium | reverse complement strand
TCACCGCCAGCCCGCCGACCTGGACTCGGCTGGCCTCCACCCGCGCCTGCAGCCCGGTCAGCCACGCCGGCGGACGCTGCGACAGCGCCCCCGGCGCCGGCGGCCACGGCAGCCGCAGGTCGGCGCCGCGCAGCGTCAGGTCCCGCGCATCCACGTTCCCCGCCAGCAGCGGCCCAAGTCCCACCCGCAGCCGCAATTCCTTGGCGGTCAGCACCACGCCGTCGCCGATGTCGTCCACCGCGATGCCGGAGGCGGTGAGAATCGGCTGCGGCAGCAGGTGCAGCGAAATGGCGCCGCCGATCCGCACCGGCCGGCCGACGCCGGAGGTGGCCAGCGCCTCGATGCTGTCCCGGTAGCGGTTCCAGTCCAGCAGGCCCGGCACCGCCCAAAGCACGGCAACCAGCACGGCCAGCACCACGGCCACGCCGATCAGCGCGAGGCGTCCCGCGCGCATGGCTAGGGTCGGCCTGACATGCCGGGCATCGTGTCCGTTTGGTCCCGCATCGCCGCAGATAGCGGCACCGCCCGGCCCGCACGCAAGCCCCGCCGCGCCCGGCTGTCCATAAAGATGCGGCGTGTTACACTGATGCATGGTTCCATGGGGCAAATTGCTGGGCGGCGTGGCCGGGTTCGCGATGGGCGGTCCGTTCGGCGCGGTGGTCGGCGCGGCGTTGGGGCATGCGGCCGACCAGGGCGGCCTGCCGCGCATCAGCCTGGGCAACGGCTTGCCCGGCAGCTCGCCGCTGCACCCGGCGCGGATCGCCGCCATGCTCGGCCGGCGCGACCAGTTGTTCGCGGTGGCGGTGGTGGTGCTCAGCGCCAAGCTCGCGAAGTGCGACGGGCCGGTCGCGCGGTCGGAGATCGACGCCTTCAAGCGGCAGTTCCGCATCCCGCCCGAGTCGGTGCGCGACATCGGGCGGCTGTTCGACCAGGCGCGCGACAGCAGCGACAACTTCGCACCTTACGCCGCGCAGCTCGGCGAAAGCTTCGCCGACAACCGCGGCCTGCTGGAAGACGTGCTGGCCGCGCTGTTCGCCATCGCCCGCGCCGACAAGCCGCTGACGCTTGCCGAGCAGGAGATGCTGCGCCAGGTGCACCGTGCGTTCGGGCTGGACGAGCTGGCCTGGAGCCAAGCCGCCGGCGGCGCCAGCCGGGGCGCCGCCGCCACCGGCGACGACGCTTACGCCGTGCTGGGCATGCCGCGCGACGCCACAGACGAGGCGCTGCGCGGGGCCTGGCTGCGGCTGATGCGGGAGAACCATCCGGACAGCCTCGCGTCCCGCGGCGTGCCGCCGGAGTTCATCGCGCGCGCCGGGGAGAAGGTGGCGCGGATCAACGCGGCCTGGGACCGCATCAAGCGGGAACGGCGGCTGTGACGCGGCCTGACCCGGCGGAACCGCCGATCCGGGAACTGCCCAGCCCCAACCAGGACGCCCGGCCGTCCGGCCTACCCATTGACATGCTGATCCTGCACTACACCGGGATGCCCACGGCGCAGGCGGCGCTCGACCGGCTGCGCGACCCGGCGGCCCGGGTGTCCTCGCATTACGTGGTGGACGAGGATGGAACCGTGTGGCGGCTGGTGGAGGAGGGAAGCCGCGCCTGGCACGCCGGCGTGTCCTGCTGGCGCGGGCACGCGACGCTGAACGATCGGTCGGTGGGGATCGAGATCGTCAACCCGGGCCACGAATGGGGCTATCGCCCCTTCCCCGCTTTGCAGATGGCGGCGGTGTGCGAGCTGTGCCTCGGCATCCTCGGCCGCCATCCGATCCCGGCGCGCAACGTCGTCGGGCACAGCGACGTGGCGCCCGACCGCAAGGAGGACCCGGGCGAGCTGTTCGACTGGCCGGGCCTCGCCGCCAACGGCGTGGGGCTGTGGCCGGTCTCGCCGCACGGCGCCGACGTGGTGGACGACGTGCCGGCGGCACTCCATGCCATCGGCTACGGCGAAGGGGACCTTTCGACGACGCTGCGCGCCTTTCAGCGGCATTGGTTGCCCGGCGCGATCAGCGGCCAGGCCGACACCGCCACGCGCACCCGACTGCACGCTGTCGCGATGGCGTGCGCTAAGCATCATTCTGCGGAGCGTGTCCTCGGAGAAAGCGGAGCTTTGCTCCACGCGAAGCAGGAAAAACGATGCGTCTCCGACGACTCCTAAGCAGGCATTCGTGACGCAAGCCACGAATGCCTGCTTAGGGCTTGACCTCCGCCACGTCGGCGCGCATTCCCGGGATGCCAGACGGCCGGACGGCCGCTGCCCCGTTCACGGCGCTGCTGGCGTCCTGGCCGGGGTGGAGGAAAGTCCGGGCTCCACGGGAACACGGTGCCGGTTAACGGCCGGCGGGGGCGACCCCAGGGACAGTGCCACAGAAAACAAACCGCCGATTCGCCCCAGGGCCAGTACCAAGGCCAGTCGGCACGGGTGAAACGGTGCGGTAAAAGCGCACCGCGCCCCTGGCAACAGGGGCGGCAGGGTAAACCCCACCGGGAGCAAGACCGAATAGGGGTGGCCGGCGGCGCGGACGGGAAACCGGTCGCGTGACGCAGGGGCGTTCCCGCCCCGCCGCCCGGGTTGGTCGCGCGAGGCGCGCAGCGATGCGCGTCCCAGAGGAATGGCCGTCCCGGCCCGGCGCTTTTTCGGTGCGGGGCCGGACAGAACCCGGCTTACAGGCCGTCTGGCAATTTTTCCGTCCACAGAGTTATCCACAAGAACGAAACATGAATACTGCGTAGAGGAAAATATGTTCTAACCGGAATGTTTTTTCGGGCTGTAACGTCTTGATTGCAAAGGGATTTTTCAACGCACCTTGCAACATTTCTTTCCAATACCTTTGACGCCCATATTTGCCCATGGTAGCCCATGTTATCCCATGCCTGCCCGCGTCGTGCAGCGAGGGAGCGGGCCCGCCGCAGGACGGGCATACTCTGGGGCGGAAAGGATGGGCTGGGCTGCATGAGCCACTTCCTCAGCACGCATCAGAACCGTCTCGACGCCAAGGGCCGCGTGTCGATTCCCGCGCCGTTCCGCGCGCACCTGCGCAACGAGTCGGAGGGCGGCCCGGCCAGCGCGATCCTCCGCCCGTCGCACAAGTATCCTTGCATCGAAGCCTGGCCGGAAGCGGTGTTCCAGACGCTGGCAGCGCCGCTCGACCGGCTCGACATGTTCAGCGAGGACCAGGACGACCTCATGATGACCCTTTACGCCGACGCCACGCGGGTGGAAGCGGACAAGGAGGGGCGGATCGTGCTGCCAGAGTACCTGGTGCAGCACGCCGGCTTGGCCGACAACGTCACCTTTATGGGCATGGGCCGCACCTTCCAGATTTGGGAGCCGGCGGCGGCCGATAAGCGCCGGGCGGACGCGCGCAACGCCGTCCGCACCCGCGGGCTGACCTTGCCGGCGGGGCACGCATGACGCTTGCGCCCCACACTCCGGCCCTCCAGTCCTCGGGCCATGTGCCCGTCATGCTGCCGCAGGTGCTCCGCCACCTGGCCCCCAAGCCCGGCGAGTCGTTCCTGGACGGCACCTTCGGCGGCGGCGGCTACGCGGCGGCGATCCTGGACGCGGCACCTTGTACGCTATGGGCCATCGACCGGGACCCGGCCGCCATCGCCCGTGGTGCGGCGCTCGCCGCCCGCCACCCCGGGCGCCTGCATCTCTTGCAAGGCCGCTTCGGCGACATGGTCGGCCTGCTGGCGGAGCAGGGCGTCAGCCAACTGGACGGCGTGGTGCTGGACCTTGGCGTGTCCTCGTTCCAGATCGACGACCCCGCCCGCGGCTTCAGCTTCCGGGCCGACGGGCCGTTGGACATGCGGATGGCACCGTCCGGCCCCACTGCGGCGGACCTGGTGCGCGACCTGCCGGAAGCCGAGCTGGCCGACACGCTGTATCAGTTCGGCGAGGAGCGGCTGTCCCGCCGCATCGCCCGCGCGGTCGTCGCCGCCCGGGCAGAGGCGCCGATCACAACGACGCTGCAGCTCGCCGCCATCATCCGCAGGGTCGCGCCGCCCGACCGCTCCGGCATCGACCCGGCCACCCGCAGCTTCCAGGCGCTGCGCATCCGGGTGAACGACGAACTCGGCGAGATTGAGCGTGCGCTGGGGCAGGCGGCGTCGCTGCTGACGCCGGGCGGGCGGCTCGTGGTGGTGTCGTTCCATTCGCTGGAGGACCGGCTGGTGAAGCGCTTCATGCAGGGCGCCGCCGGGCTGGCCCCGGCACCGTCCCGCCACGACCCGCGCAGCCTGATGGAACGCGCGCCTCCGGGTTTTCGGTTGCTGACCACCGGCGCCGAGCGGCCGGACCCGGAAGAAGCCCGCACCACCCCCCGGGCCCGCAGCGCCCGGCTCCGCGCCCTGGCCCGCCTTGCCGCAACACATGACCGGGAACCCCCAGCATGATCCGTCCCCTGACCTGCGTCTGCATGCTGCTGGCCGGCGGCGCCGGCCTGTACCTGTACCAGTCCAAGCACCAGGCGCAGATGCTGGACCGCGAGATTACGCGCAACCTGAAGGCGACCGATGCGGCCCGCGAGCGCATCGGCGTGCTGCGCGGCGAGTGGGCGCTGCTGAACGAGCCGCACCGCCTGGCGGCGCTGTCCCAAGAGCACCTGGGATTGAGGACGCTGACGCCTGGGCAGTTCGTGACCGCCGCGGAGCTGGCCGCGCGCCTGCCGCCGCCCGTGGTGCCCGGCGCCGCCCCTGCCCCGGCGGAGGAAGACGCAGAAGCACCGGCTACGGCAGCCCTGCCCGTGCCGCCGCCAGTCGCGCTGCCGGTCACGCAGCCGCCTGGGCCCGCCGCTCCCGCGCCCTCCCGCACCGCCATCGCCGCCAAGCAGCCGCTGCCCACGCCGAGCC
>CAXTUQ010000478.1:0-4857 GCA_964247405.1 uncultured Acetobacteraceae bacterium | reverse complement strand
GTGCGGGCGGCGTGGGCGGACCGGCCGTGCCCGGCCCGCCGGATCGGGCCGGGACGGGTGGCGAAGGGCGCGCGGAGACGGCCTCGGCCGGTGTTCGGCTCGGCGGCGCGGCTGTCTGGTTGGCAGCGGGACCGGCAGCGGGAGGCGATTCCGACGAAGCGTGTGCCTGGGAGATGAAGCCCGACGCCGCGCTCGCCACCGCGGTCACTCGTTCGATCCCGTCCTGGACTGCGGCCCGGCTCGGCACCGTGGTGGCCAGGGCGTAGGCCTTGATCGACAGGATGCCGGCGATGCCGGCGATCGTCAGCGGCAGCAATCTGCTGGAAGGCAGCATCGTTCCCTTCTCCTGTTCAGCCGGTCTGCTTGATGGATGCAGGCGCGACGTCGGTTCCGGCATGCGCCCTGGCGTTGTCCGGGCGTCGTGGAGGACGTGTGGTGATGCCGGCCATCTCCCGCAGGTCGCCCAGGGACGCTGCCGAGCTGATGCTCGACATGCCGGCTGCGGCCTGGCCATCGTCCTCCGGCCATTCCGTCCACGGTGACGGCTCCGTCACGTCGGACGGTCCCGTGAACGGGACGTTCCGGTCGGCGGCGGGCGGCGTGTCCAGTGCGGGCGGAACGCCAGCCGCGTGCCGTTGCCTGGGTTGGCCGGCGTGCGCGGCATCCGTCGTCGGAGCGGGCGTCGTCGTCGGACCGTTCGTCCGGGGCACGCCCGGCGCGGATCGGAGGCTCTGTTCCAATCGGGCGCCGACGCGATCAGCCGATTCGATCAGGAACGACAGGTCCGTCGCCATCTTGTCGGCTTCCATGGTCCGCCGCTCGATCTGCCCTGCAGCCCGTTCGGCCTCGCTGCGGAGCGTCTGGATGCCGGACTTCACCGCGGCGGTCGCAGCGCTCAGGTTGCTGATCAGCGTTTCGAACACGGCGCGATCGCGACGGATCACCCGCAGCGCATGGTCGAGCCGGAAGGCCATCACCAGCGTCACCGTCAGCAGCAGGGCAAGGGCGGCGTCCGCCAGCCAGTTCCAGAGGTCCGTCATCGGCTCGGGACTCCAGGGCTCCGGGCCTGCGTCTTGAGGCAGTCCTCGATCTGCACGGCCACGCGGTTGCGGCGGTTGCCGGTGCGCGCCAGGAACAGGGGTATGCCGCCGCACCGCAGTTCGACCGGATCGTCGGAGGCGAGCGCGAAGACGATCCGGCTGCCGACCTTGAGATCGAGCAGTTCGGCCAGACTCATGGACTGCTCGCCCAGGACGGCGTCGAGCTCGACCTCGGTGTCGCGCAGCTCGTCGGCCAGATGGGTTTCCCAGATGTTGTCGTGACCGAGGCGCTCCCCCATGAACCGTTGCAGCAGCAGGTCCCGGATCGGCTCCAGCGTGGCGTAGGGAAGCACGATGTCGAAGCAGCCGCCACGCTCGTCCATGTCCACCCGGAAGCGGACCAGGATGGCCGCGTTCGACGTGCGGGAGATGGCCGCGAAGCGGGGGGTCACCTCGGTCCGTTCATGCTGGAAGGTCACGTTGCAGACCGGGTCGAACGCGACCGCCAGGTCTGTCAGAATCCGGCTGGCCATTCTTTCGACCAGCGTCCGTTCGATCGTCGTGAACGGACGGTTCTCGGCCCGTGCGGCCGGCGCGCCGCGCCGGCCGCCCAGCAGCGTGTCCACTACCGAGTGGACCATCGGCGCGTCCATCACCAGCAGGCCGGAATTGTCCCATGCCTCCGCCCTGAACACCGACAGGATTGCCGGCTGCGGGATCGAGTTCATGTAGTCGCCGAGCTTCAGCGACGTGATCCGGTCTATGCCGACATCGACGTTGTCGCTGGTCATGTTGCGCAGGCTGGTCGACAGCACCCGGACCAGCCGGTCGAACACGATCTCCAGCATCGGCAACCGTTCGTACGACACGAGGCCGGCCCTGACCACGCGGCTGATGCCGGCCGACGGGACGTCGGTGCCGGTCCCGGTGCCGGGGTCGTTCCGGTCGGGCATGTGCGGCGGCGTCCCGTCGACGGCGTCGCGTCCGGTGTCGCCGTCGGACGTCTCCGTTCCGCCGGGGTCGTTCACTGGACCAGCATCTCGATGAAGAGGACCTCGGTCACGTGGGCCGGGGCGACCGCGACGTTCGCCCGGGCGACCAGTTCTTCGCGCAGCCGATAGGTGCCGGCGGAGCCGCGCAGCTCCTCCGGGCGCATGTCGCGCAGATACGTCTGGAACAGGTCCTGCATCTTGGGCTGGGCGGCGAGCACGGCCGGCTCGTCGGCCTTGCTCGCCAGTTCGAGCCGGGCCTTGATCCGCACGAAGGCGGACTTGCGGGGTCCGGCGTTGAGGTTCGCCACGATCTCCGGCAGGTCCACCGAACCGGGCACGCCGGCCTCGGCACCCGCCGTCTCCTTGCCCGTCGACAGCTTCCCCACCAGCCCCGTGGCATAGGTCGCGCCAATGCCGCTCAGGCCGATGACGACGGTCGCGGCCCACAACAGCTTCTTGCGCGTTCCGGCCTTCTTCGGTGCGGTGGCGGTGGGCGGCGCGCCCTCGTCGGGCGAAGCCTCGGGGGTGTTCTGGTTGGCCATCTTGGCGCCGGTGCTCCATCAAGCGAGGGTCCGGACTGGTGATATAAGCATCGACGGAAAAAGCGGGACCGGCATGGGTGCCGGCCTGCGCCGTGATCCCGCTCGGTCAGAAGGGGCTGATGGCGTCGAGGATCTGCTGGCCGTAGCGGGGGGTCTGGACGTCGGTCAGCTGGCCGCGCCCTCCGTAGCTGATCCGGGCCTCGGCGATGCGGTCGTGCGGCACCGTGTTGTCGGACAGGATGTCCTGCGGCCGGACGATGCCGGTGATCTCCAGGTCGCGCAGCTCGGAATTGATGCGCACCTCCTGTCGGCAGGCCACCGCCAGGTTGCCGTTCGGCAGCACCTGGGTGATCGTGCCGGCGACACGCAGCTGCACGGTCTCGTTACGGGTGATGTTGCCGGTGCCGACGGCGGAGCCGGCCGAGTTCGTCGACACCAGCTTGGTCAGGTCGATGCCGCGCGGCAACGCCCTCGAGATCGAGGACTGGAGGCCGAACAGGTCGGGCGCGCCGAGCGCCTGGCTGCCGGTGCGGGTGGCGGTCGTCCCGTTGTTCAGCACCGCGTTGTCGCCGATGGCGACGATGACGGTCACGACGTCGCCGACCTGGGCGGCCCGCTGGTCCTTGAAGAAGGCGCGGGCTCCCGGCCGCCAGAGGCTGTTGGGCGAGGCGGACGCGACCTCGGGATGCGGCGTCGGCATCAACAACGGACGCCAGCCCGGGTCGCGCGTGGGATCGGTGATCGGCGTCATGGCGGGCGGCCGCCCGACCTCTGCCAGCCGCTGCAGGCTGCAGCCCTGGAGCGCGAGGCAGGCGGCCAGCAGGACGGCCGGCGTTCGCATCAGTTGGCCACCTCGGGGCTGCGCGGGATCGAGTCGGCTGGCGCGGCGGGCGGAGACGCCCCGGGCGCGGCGACGGCCCGGCCGGCCCCGATCACCCGTGCCGCGATCACCGCACGGGAGAGCGGGTTCATCACCTGGATCACGTCGCCCCGGCCGCCTGCGCCGAGCGCCAGGCCCTGCGCGGTCATGGACAGGCCGGGCGTCTCGATCATCACTGCCACCGTGGCGCCCTTGGCGATCATGACCGGCGGTCCGACGTCGGCCTCCGCGATCGGCTGCCCGGCTACGATGGTACGCTTCGGCGACTGGCCCACCGCCAGCGCCGGATCGGTGATCGCGGGTCCGGTCATCCGGCGCGCCGCCATCGGCATCCGGCGTATGTCGGCTGGTCCGATTATCTCGTCGGCCTGCAGTCGCCGGGTGGCGACGACCGCCGGCACCATCTCCACGACCCGGCCCGATACGCGCAGCCGCTGCGTCTGCATGCCCTCGGTCGATACGGCGAGGTTGGCCGAGAAGCGTTCCCCTGCGGCGTCGTAGGACAGGGCCTCGACCGCCAGCAGCGGGAAGGAGGCCGGAGGCACGAGGATGGGCGAGAAGTTGGCGAACTCGACCGTGACCGCGGGCGCCGCGCCGGCCTCGGCCAGGCTGCGGCGGATCGGCTCGGAAACCTCGTCGCGCGACAGCGGGCGGCCGGCGCGCTCGACGGCGGTGCGTTCGACCCCCGAGGTCGGACGCCAGTCGACGTCGTAGAGACGTGCGATGTAGGCGAGCTGCCCGGCCTCGATGCCGATCGACCGCCCTGGCGGCGGGGCCGGACCGATCACCGCGTCGGCTTTGGGGCCGGCATTCGCCCAGAGGTCCGACAGCCTGATCACGCCCGCGTCGAGCGCCACCTGCAGCCGCAGCACGGCTGGGGCGGACGGAGGGCCGTCAGCTGCCCGTGCCGGCGGGATGGCGAGGCAGCACAGCAATGCCGAACAGGCCGTCTTGGCGAAGGTGGCCATGTCAGTGCAGCTTGGTGATCGTCGACATCATGTCGTCGCTCGCCGAGATGACGCGGCTGTTCATCTCATAGGCGCGCTGGGCGGTGATCAGGTTCGTCATCTCGCTGACGACGTTCACGTTCGACGTCTCGACGAAGCCCTGCATCACGCTGCCGAAGCCGGGCGCGCCGGGCACGCCGGTCGCCGCGGCGCCGCTCGCGGCGGTCTGGACGAAGAGGTTGCCGCCGGAGGCCTCGAGGCCGGCGTCGTTGGGGAACTGGGCGAGCTGGATCTGGCCGACGTTCTGCTGCGCGACGGCGCCCGGGATGGTGGCCAGCACCTCGCCGTTGGCGTTGATCGTCACATCGGTGGCGTTGGCCGGGATGGTGATGCCGGGCTGCACGACGTAGCCGTCCGCCGTGACGATGGTGCCGGTCGGCGACAGCGCCAGGGTGC
>CAXTUQ010000477.1:0-4860 GCA_964247405.1 uncultured Acetobacteraceae bacterium | reverse complement strand
GCAGGAATCCCTTGATCAGCAGGATGGAAGCGATGGCGATGAAGATGTCCTCGCCGAAGAACAGCGCGATGTTATCGGAGGCGGCGGCGTGGGCGCGGATCAGGAAGCGCGCCGCCGGGGTGATCGCGCCGAAGCGGCGCTCGGCCGCGGCTTCCGCCATCGGCGCGACCAGCGGGCGCACCATCTGCGCATGGCCGCCCAGCGCCGTCAGGCCGAGCGCCGCCGCCAGTTGGCGCACCACGAAGTAGAGCGTCAGCACCCGGCCCGCCGTCGCCTGGCGCGAGCGCGCGATCAGCGCCTGCGCCCGCTCCCGCAGCCCGGCGCGCTCCAACAGGCCGATGACCGGCAGCACCAGCCAGACGATGCCGACGTAGCGGTTCTGCGTGAAGGCGCGGCCGAGCGCCGAGACCACCGCCACGATGTCGAGTCCTGCCGCCAGCCCGGTCGCCACCGCGGCGACGGTGACGACCAGCAACGGGTTGAAGCCGGCGACGAACCCGGCCACCACGATGACGATGCCGCAAAGGGTGAGCATGGCGCCTCCTCCGAATGCCCCACCTCAGCAGGCATCCAGGAGTTCGGCAAGAACGGGGGCGCCCCGCAATCCCTACGCGCTGCCGATCAGGATGCCGGTGGCGAGGACCAGGGCGCCGCCGAGCATGACCTTGGCCGCGGCGGAAAGCGGCGGCGTGTCCATGTACTTCCACTGAATCCAGGCAATCGTCGCCAACTCGATCACCACGACAATGCCCGCCAAGACCGTCGCGGTCACGAAGTCCTGGATTAAGTACGGCAACGTGTGACCGATGCCGCCCGCGACCGTCATCAGGCCGCAGACCAAGCCGCGCAGGAAGGGCGTGCCGCGGCCCGACAGCTTGCCGTCGTCCGCCAGCGCCTCCGCAAACCCCATCGAGATGCCGGCGCCGAGCGAGGCGGCCATGCCCACCAGGAAGGCGTTCCAGGAATTGTGGGTCGCGAAGGCGGCGGCGAACACCGGGGCGAGCGTGGACACGGAGCCGTCCATCAGCCCGACGAGGCCGGGCTGGATGATCTGCAGCACGAACCGCTTGCGGGCGTTGTCGTCCTCGGCCACGCGGATATCGCCGGGCAGGTGCTTCTGCTCGATCTCGCCGGCGGTCTGCTCGTGCGCCAACTCGGCCTCGGCGAGGTCGCCAAGCAGCCTGCGGATGCCCGCGTCCGAGGTCCGGGATGCCGCCTGCTGGTAGAAGCGCCCGGCGTCCTTCTCCATTTGCTGCACGTGCCGGCGCACGGCCTCGATGCCCATGGCGCGCACTTGCCAGGCCGGCTTGCGCTGCACCCAGCCCCGCACCTCCTGGCGCTGCACGAGCGGGATGTGGGAGCCGAACCGCTCGGCGAACACGTCGATCAGCTTGCGGCGGTGCTCGTTCTCCTCGGCCGCCATGTCGGAGAACATCTGGGCGCTGCCGGGGTATTCCTCCCGCAGGTCATGGGCGAAGTCGGCGTAAACGCGACCGTCCTCCTCCTCGCTGGAGATGGCAAGGGCGAGCAAGTCGCGTTCGGTCAATTCAGAGAAGCTGCGCATGGGCCAGCAATTAGGGCTGAGCCTCACGCAGTCAAGACGGGAACGCAATGGTGTAAATGATTAGCATTCTCAATTCCGGCCAGGCATGTGCTGTGTGGGCCATGTCCGTGCTTGTCAGGTGAAACCATCAGTAGTTACGCCCGGGATCGCATCGACTGCCGCCCCGGCTGACGCTGCCTCGGGGTCAATGGCAGTCGTTGCCGCTCCGGTTGAACGCCCGCACGCGGCCGTCCGCGATCACCACCTCGGTCCTGCACCGGAAGGAGTAGCCGCCCGGGAACAGGCCGAAACCGCCGGGTCCGCCGGCGCGGGTGTTCCGCCCGCTCACGCTGCCGACCCGGCCGGTGTCCAACGTCTCATAGAACAAGCGCTCCCCGTCGATGGTCGTGACCGCGTCGGCAGGCTGGCCGAACCGCTGGATCAGTTCGGCTTTGCTATGGCCGACGAGGCGGGACAGCACGTCATAGGGATCGGCCTGCGCAGCGGACAGCGGCGGCAGCAGCAGCGTCAGCGCAAACGACGCGCCATGCAGTGCGGACAAACCCCGCGCCATCCTCACTCCTCCGAACACGGCCATGCCGGCCACGATGCGGCGCGCCGGCCTGACCTTTGGCGACGGACGCGTGTGCGGCCGGACGCTAAAACTGCACGTTAGTCCGTACGCCCAGCACCGCCGCGTCATGCACCACGCTCGTCGCCCCGGGACGGATGATATACTGGAAGTCCGGCTCGACCGTGACGCCCTGATAAACATGGGCGGTGTATTGCAGTTCCACCACCTCCTCGTGCGTCTGCCTGCCATAGACGGGGCCGAAATTGCCGGAAGTCAGCGGGCGCCCCAGGGCCGCCTCCAGGTCCTGCGTCGCCGTCAGGCGGCCGCTGCTGCGGATGTAGTGGAACAGTGCGCCGAACGAGTCCTTGGGCCGCCCGATCACCGACGCGCTGCTCAGCACGCCGCCGAACACCTGGTTCTCCAGCGGCGAGACGTCCCGGTCGGCATGGATGTAGCCGCCCAGGATGACCACGCCGTCCGTGTCCGCCTTGCCGGTCCGCAGCAGCATCTGGTCCGCCAGCGCGTAGTATTCGTTGCGGTTCTTGCGCGACCGGGCCGGGTTGCCGCTCAAGACGAACGGCTGGCCGGCGCCGTCCTGGTACAGGTCGGGGTAGCGGGAGCTGTCGTAGTCATACCCGAGCTTGTAATGGCCGACCAAGCCGTTCGCGCCGAAGCGCGGGACGTAGCCCGCCTCCACGGGGACGCTGATGCCGGTCGAGCCGGGCTGGCCCCAGGAGAAGCCGGAGCGTCCGCCGAAGTTCGGGTTCACCTGGAAGACGCCCGCCATCAGGTAGGTATCGACCGTGGGCAGCACGCGCACCTGGCCGCCGAACGTCGAGGCCGGCCAGTCGGGCTCGCCGGGGTAGTTCGGGATCGGGTGCGGGTTGCCGCAGGTCAGCACGTTGACAAAGGCGCAATACAGCGGGGATGCGGCGAAGAAGGTGCCCACCGGGAACCGGCCGGCGATGATGTCGATCCGCCGGTTTGCCAGTTCCAGCTCGGCATAGGTGTAAACGAAGTGGGCCAGCACGTTGCCCCCGCCGCCATAGATCTCCTGCACGGTGCCGAGGCTGTCGCCGATGTAGTCCGCGCTGGCGTTGCGCCCGGCACGCTGGACGATCACCGTATGCGTGGAAAGCCCGTTGATCCCGACGAGCTTGCCAAAATCCAGGTCCACCTCAAGCCCGACTTGTCCGACATAGTCGAAGCCGCGGCTCCGCCCGCCGGTGATGTTGCCGAAGTCCTCCGTTAGATAGTCGGCCAGGAGATTGATGCCGCGTGCGGCGAGATAGGGACGCGCGCCGCCCCAATCGCCCAGCAGGTGGTCTTCCCCAAAGGGCGGGGAGAACAGCGGCCCGATGTTGACGTTGCCGATCTGCTGGCTAGGTCCGGCGCCGAACCCGCCGGTCGCCTCCGCAGGCGTCTGCTGGGCCACGGCCGTCCCGGCATGGGCGGCGCAGCATACTGCCAGCGCCATCGCGACGTGCTTGAATGCCACGGCTTTCTTCCTCCCGGTTATCAGCTCATTTCTGCGGTTTTGGGGGTCTCAGGCAAGAGCATCGGCTCCGCACAGCCGGCCCCGGCATGTTGACGCGGATAACAGGTGACTGGGTGACGGGACGTGGCAAGGCAACGTCGTGCGCCTTGATTCACTGTCAGCAAGCGGTTACGGAGAAGGCTAAGCGACATGGATGGGTGGCCGAGCGGTTTAAGGCAGCGGTCTTGAAAACCGCCGTGGGTGCAAGCCCACCGTGGGTTCGAATCCCACCCCATCCGGAAATTCTTATGTGTTTCCAGTAAATTACATGATCTCTATGGCGGCATTGCTGCCGTAATCCGGGGAAGGTTGCCGCGGGGTGTGCCACCGTTTGTGCCACTCCCGCGTTCCTAGGCCGCCTCCGCCGCCAATTCTGATGTTGGCGTTCCTGTGCCACCTGGACGGCACCAGCCTGGCGGACGGCTTCCTGTTCCTCCCAAGTCAGGAACCCCAGGTAGTGCCTCTCGGTGGTCGTGACCGATGAGTGTCCGAGATGCCGGGAGAGCGCATAGATCGACATCCCGGCTTTCAAGGCCCGCACGGCGAATGCGTGCCGCAGGTCGTGTACGCGGAATGGGCGGAAGTGACAACCGGCAGTCTTCTCGCGCTCGATCAGATTTCGCATCACGCGGAAAGCGTTGGATGAGAATTCGGCGTGCGGTTTGCCGTCCCGGTTGCGGTAGAGGAACCCTTCGGGGTGTCCGGCCGCCAGGCGCCGCGGTGGCATCCCCGCCGGGGTTTGCCAGCACAGAGTCCGCGGTGGGCTGGTTTTCGTCCGCGTCAGGGTGATCTGTTTGCGGATCTCATCGACCTGCCAGCGCTCGAGCTGTGCGGCCTCGGTCATCCGCATGCCGGTTTCGGCCAGCAGCCGCAAGCATGCCGCCATCCCGTGAGGAGCGGCGGCGATGAACTTCGCAGCGTCGGCCGGATGCGGCGGGTGAATCGGCTCCCCTGCGCTCGCGCACCATGGATCGATCGTATGCCATCGCGGGGTTGTCCTCACGCCATCCCCAGCTGACGCAGGCCGCCAAGAGACGGGACAACGCCGTGAGGTCACGCCGGACGGTCGCATTCGAGACCGTCCCGGACCGGCTCGACACGTAATCGGAAATAGACTTGGCCGTGATCGCCTCGATGGTGAGCTTGCCGAATGAACCGCGCCGGGTTTGCCGGAGGCGTGTTGGCTTGAGTGCTATGCGGCTGCGG
>CAXTUQ010000476.1:4518-4875 GCA_964247405.1 uncultured Acetobacteraceae bacterium | reverse complement strand
GCGTCGGCGTTGGCCTGCATGACCTGGATCACCGCCTCCACCGTCACCGCCTCATGCCCGACGTGCCAGCAGTCGTAGTCCGTCACCATGGCGACGGTCGCGTAGCAAAGCTCGGCTTCCCGCGCCAGCTTGGCCTCCGGCATGTTGGTCATGCCGATCACGCTGCACCCCCAGCTTCGGTACAGGTTGCTTTCGGCGCGGGTGGAGAACTGCGGCCCTTCCATCACAAGGTAGGTGCCGCCTCGGGTGACGGGCAGTTGCAGCGCCGTTGCGGCGGTGAACAATGCGTCGCCCAGACGCCCGCACACGGGATGCGCCATCGACACATGCGCGACGACGCCCTCGCCGAAAAAACTT
>CAXTUQ010000476.1:0-4508 GCA_964247405.1 uncultured Acetobacteraceae bacterium | reverse complement strand
CCCCGCGTCACCGGCAGGCCGATCTCCCCGGCCGCCGCCTCCGCCACGTCGCCGATGCGCGGGCATACGGGATCGGCCACCGAGACGTGCGCCACGCAGCCCGCGCCGAAGAAGCTCTTTTCCCGCGCGAAGCTCCGGTCGATGAACTGGTCCACGATCACGAAATGGCCCGGCGGCAAATCCTCCCGCAAGCTGCCCACCGCCGAAAGCGACAGCACGTCCGTGACCCCGGACCGCTTCAAGGCGTCGATGTTGGCGCGGTAGTTCAAATGGGTCGGCGACAGGCGATGGCCCCGGCCGTGCCGCGGCAGAAACACGCAGCGCACGCCGCCGAGCGTGCCGAACAGCAGCTCGTCGGACGGATCGCCCCACGGCGTTTCCACCCGGCGCCACTGCTTGTCCTCCAGCCCTTCGATGTCATACAGGCCGGAGCCGCCGATGATGCCGACCACCGGTGTGATTTCGTCCGCCATGCCGCCCCACAAAAGATAACGCCGCGCGGCCTTACCGCGCGGCGTCCCTATCGTCCAGACTGAAGGAAAGCGTCAGTGCACGTCTTTCCAAACCTTCTTCTTCACGGCGTAGGTCAGCCCGGTCATCAGGGCCAAGAACAGCACGATCTTCACGCCCATGCGCTTGCGATCTTCCAGCTCTGGGTTCGAGGTCCAGGTCAGGAACTGCACCACGTCGCGCGACATCTGATCGACGGTGGCCGGGGTGCCATCGGCATAAGACACGGCGCCGTCATGCAGCGGTGGCGGCATGGCGAGCTGGTTGCCTGGGAAGTACTCGTTGTAGTACTGTCCCTCCCCGACCTTCACCCCAGGCGGCGCGTCGCGGTAGCCGTTCAGCAAGGCGTGAACGTAGTCGGGGCCATTCTCCCGCGCCTTGATGATCAGCGACTGGTCCGGCGGCAACGCGCCGCCGTTGGCAGCCCGGGCGGCCTTGTCGTTAGCAAACGGCGACCGGAAATGGTCCGACGGCAAGGCCGGGCGCTCGACCGGCTGGCCCGAATCGTCCGTCCCGCCCGGCACCGTCGCACTGGCGGCAATCGCCTTGATCTGCTCCTCGTTCAACCCGATGGCCGTGAGGTTGCGGTAGTACATCTCCTTCATCGAATGGCAGTTGGAGCAGACTTCCTTGTACACCTGGAAGCCACGCTGCATCGACGCGCGGTCAAAAGTGCCGAACGGGCCGTTGAAGCTCCAGGGCTGCTTGGGCGCCGATACGGCCTCGTGCCCCTGTGCGAATGCACAGGGGGCCAGGGCCGCGCTCGCCAGCAGAACGAAGGCAAAGGCAGAGGCGAAGCGCATCACGACTTCTCCATCGGCTTCGCCGTGGCGCCCTGCGGCAACGGGCCGCCGCCACCGCCCGGCGGAGGACGTCGCACCACGGGCCGGGAAATGCTCTCCGGCAGCGGCAACGGCTTCTCCAGCTTGCCAAGGATCGGCAGCAGCACCAGGAAGTGCAGGAACCAGTAGGCCGTGGCAACCCGGCCGAGCACGACGTAGATGCCCTCCGGCGGCTTGCCGCCGACGTAGCCGAGCACCAGGAAGCTCGCCACCATCACCAGGATGAGCTGCTTGTAGATCGGCCGGAACCGCGAGCTGCGCACCGGCGACGTGTCCAGCCAAGGCAGCACGAACAGCACGGCGATGGAGCTGAACATCAGGATGACGCCGCCGAGCTTGTTCGGCACCGACCGCAGGATGGCGTAGTAGGGCAGGAAGTACCATTCCGGCACGATGTGCGCCGGCGTCACCAGCGGGTTGGCTGGGATATAGTTGTCCGGGTGGTTCAGCAAGTTGGGCGCGAAGAACACCAGCCCAGCGAAAACCAAGAGATAGACGCAGATGCCAATGCTGTCCTTGGCCGTGTAGTACGGGTGGAACGGCAGCGTGTCCTGCGGGGTCTTCACGTCGATGCCCAGCGGGTTGTTCGACCCGGTGATGTGCAGCGCCACGATGTGCAGGAACACCACGCCGGTGATCATGAACGGCATCAGGTAGTGCAGGCTGAAGAAGCGGTTGAGCGTCGGGTTATCGACGCTGAACCCGCCCCACAGCCACGTCACGATGCTCTCGCCGACGATGGGAATGGCGGAGAACAGGTTGGTGATGACCGTAGCGCCCCAATAGGACATCTGGCCCCACGGCAGCACGTAGCCCATGAAGGCGGTTGCCATCATCAGCAGCAGGATCACCACGCCGAGCATGAACAGCAGCTCGCGCGGCGCCTTGTAGGACCCGTAGTACAGGGCACGGAAGATATGGATGTACACGACGATGAAGAACATCGACGCGCCGTTGGCGTGGACGTAGCGCAGCAGCCAGCCATAGTTCACGTCGCGCATGATGCGCTCGACGCTGTCGAAGGCGAGGCTGGTGTGCGCCGTGTAGTTCATCGCCAGGAAAATGCCCGTGGCGATCATGATCGCCAGCGAGATCATCGCGAGCGCGCCGAAGTTCCAGAAGTAGTTGAAGTTCTTCGGCGTCGGGAACGACCCGTACTCCTTCTGCATCATCGTGAAGATGGGCATCCGGGTGTCGATCCAGTTGACGACCGGGTTCTCGAATTCCGACTTGTGTAGGCCGGCCATGTGCTTGTTCTCCTCAGCCGATCTTGATCTTGGTGTCGCCGGTGAAGGCGTAGGGCGGCAGGCCCAAGTTCGCCGGCGCCGGGCCGTGCCGGACGCGCCCGGACGTGTCGTACTGGCTGCCGTGGCATGGGCAGAACCAGCCGCCCCAATCCCCGCGGGGGTCGGTGACCTTGTTGCCCAGCGGCACGCAGCCGAGGTGCGTGCAGATGCCGATCACCACCAGCCACTTCTCCTTGCCGGGCTTCACGCGGTCGGCGTCGGATTGCGGGTCGATGAGTTGGTTGAGCGGCACGTTCTCGGCGCTCTTGATCTCCTCGGCGGTGCGGTTGCGCAGGAAGATCGGCTTGCCGCGCCACACGGCGGTGATGGCCTGGCCTTCCTGGATCGGGGCGAGATCGACCTCGATGCTGGACAGGGCCAGCACGTCCCTGGCCGGGTTCATGCTGTCGACGAACGGCCAGACGAGCGCGCCCACGCCGATCGCGACGGCGCTGCCGGTCACCAGCTTGAGCATGTCGCGCTTGGTCGGGTCGGCGACCCCGACCGTGGTAATGGCGCCGCGAACGGTCGCGCTGGCAGTGTCGGCCATGGAAACCCTCTGTGTGTCACTGCGCCGGGGGGGCGCGGGTCGGTGTCGTCGAACTTCCGCCGTCATAGAGAGGCGCGCAGCCCCCTGCAACATGCCGCCGGAATGGACTACTCTGCTTTCAACAGATTGGAAGGCTTGGATATGCCGCAAGGGCAGCCCGCGCAGACGCCAGCACCGGGAGAGCGTCCGGAACACGAGGCGTTGAAACAAGCGGCGCAAGGCTGGTTCGAGGCGCTGCGCGACGGGATGCCGGCCGAGTTCGAGGCGATCGAGGACGCGCCGGACATACCGCTGTCCGACTGCCCGCCCGGCCGCTTCGCGCGCGAACCGTGGTCCCGCCCCACCACGGACGGCTCCCCCGGCGGCGGCGGCGTCATCAGCGTCATGCGCGGCCGGGTGTTCGAGAAGGTCGGCGTCAACGTATCGACCGTCTGGGGAGAGTTCAGCCCCGAGTTCCGCCGCCAGATCCCGGGCGCCGAGGAAGACCCGCGTTTCTGGGCCTCCGGCATCAGCGTGGTGGCGCATCCGCAAAGCCCGCGCGTGCCCGCCGCCCACATGAACACGCGGATGCTCGTCACCACGCGCGGCTGGTTCGGCGGCGGCGGCGACCTCACGCCCATGCGGCTCGATGCGCCGGAAGCGGTGGAGGACGCGGCCGCCTTCCACGCCGGGTTCCAGGCTGCCTGCGACGCGCACGACCCGGCGTATTACCCCCGGTTCAAGGCGTGGTGCGACGAGTACTTCTTCCTGCCCCACCGCAACGAGCCGCGCGGCGCCGGCGGCATCTTCTACGACCACCTGTCGAGCGGCAGCGCCGCCGCGGACCTCGCCTTCACGCAGGACGTGGGCCGAGCCTTCCTGTCCTCCTATGCCGCGGTCGTGCGCCGCCGGATGCATGAACCCTGGACTCCGGCGGAGCGCGACCACCAACTGCTGCGCCGCGGCCGCTACGTGGAGTTCAACCTCTTGCACGACCGCGGCACGCTGTTCGGCCTCAAGACCGGCGGCAACGTGGAAGCCATCCTGATGAGCCTGCCGCCCGAGGTGCGCTGGTCGTAAAGCCATGCGCAAACGCTGTGCGTTTCGCAGAGCTTGCCGGGGGCGGGCCGGGCGTGCCTTTATCGCAATTCATTGCAATGGAGAGCACGATGTCGTTCCTGCGCCTCGCCGCCGCCCTGCTTGCTTTGCTGGCCTTGCCGACCCTCGCGGGCGCGCAAACCCTGGCGCCGTCCGCCCCCGCGCCCATGCGGATCGTTTGCCGGGTCGGCGCGCGGTGCCCGACGGGACCGAACATCTGCTCGCGCCGCAGCACCAGCTTCA
>CAXTUQ010000475.1:0-4876 GCA_964247405.1 uncultured Acetobacteraceae bacterium | reverse complement strand
ATGGTCATCCCCGCCGTCCGGTTGGTGGCGAGCAGCTTGGCGGCCAGGTGCCCCTGGTCGTGCAGCATCACCACGAACGCGTCGTAGCCGCCTTTGTGGAACATGGTGTCCGCGCCGAACGGGCCGTCCACGTCCATGCCGCGCGCCCGCGCTTCCGTCGCCGCCAGCATGGACACGGGGAATTCGCTGATGCGGATGCCGTCGGCGGCGTTCTCCGCCACCTCCTCCGCCGTGTTGTCGTCGTGGCTGGCCAGCACGATGCCGAGCGGCACGATGCGGTCCAGCAGGCGCCGGCGGTTGGG
Source organism: uncultured Acetobacteraceae bacterium (assembly GCA_964247405.1). Taxonomy (GTDB): domain Bacteria; phylum Pseudomonadota; class Alphaproteobacteria; order Acetobacterales; family Acetobacteraceae; genus CAHJXG01. Next base: position 4,574 of record CAXTUQ010000475.1, on the reverse strand, counting down.
GCCGCGCGTGCGGGCGCGCTGCTCCTGCAGCTCCACGATGCGGTTCTCGATCCAGGCGAGGCCGTGCCCTTCCCGCAGCCGCATGGCGCGGTAGCGGTCGAGGTTGGCGTACTGGCCGATGCCGGGGCTGTGGTCCATCAGGCTGACCATGCGGACGCGGGGGTGCTCGGCGACGGGGTCGAGCAGCTCCATCATGTCGGGCGCCGGCAGCTCGCAGCGCAGGTGCAGGAAGTGCTCGGACTTCAGCAGCCCGGTGTCGGCCAGCGCGTCCAGGTCGGCCACGCCGTCATGGAAGGTGCGGATACGGTCCTTGTCGAAGCCGAGGTCGCCCAGGCACAGCGCGTCCAGCACTGTCGTCACCCCCGCCGCCGCGCATTGCGCGTCGTGCGCCGCCATGGCGGAGCGCGACGGCCAGCGCGCGTTGCTGCGGGGCTGCACCTGGCGCTCCAGGTTGTCGGTGTGCACATCGACGATGCCGGGCATCAGCGTGTCGCCCCCCAGGTCCACGGCGCCCGGCGCCGGGCTGCGCCGGCCGGGCTGCACGTCCGCGATGACCCCGTCCTCCACCACGACGGTGCCGAGCACGACCTCATCCGGAAGCACGAGGCGGGCGTTGGTGAGGATCAGGGTCATGCGGCATCCCGATGGGGGTGGACGGTCGGCGCGCGGCGCACGACCACACCCCGGGCCGCGGCATTGCGGGGATGCCAAAAGCCGCAGCGACACGATCGGTTGCCTTGCGGCCAGAGGCTACCATGCGAATGCGAGTCCCGCCATCAAGCGATGCCGTTCACCGATCCGGCAGCACCGGGCGCGAGGCAATTCCCAAGGGGGCGCAAGGGTATGCGGCTGTGCCATGCGGCGCTGTAACCAATGAGAGATCTTGAAGGACCTCATGGTGGACTTGCCTGACTTCCAGATCGCCGAACAACCCTGCTATGAGCTGTCCGGCAGCGCCTGCCGGTGATGCTGAAAGCCCCGGCCGGCTGCGGCAAGACCCGGTTCGTCGAGCACGTCGCCTGGCGCCTCAGCCGTCCGCTCATCGCCGTTTCATGCCACGAGGACGTGACGGCCGCCGACCTGGTCGGGCACTTCCTGCTGGCGGCCGAAGGGACGGTCTGGCACGACGGGCCGCTGACGCTCGCGGTGCGCCATGGGGCGATCTGCCGCCTCGACGAGATCGTGGAGGCGCGGCAGGCCGCGCTTCATGCCGGTCAGCATGTCGGCGATCTTGCGCGCGTTGTCGAGCACCTCCGCCCGGATGTGCAGCCGCGGCACCTTGTAGTTGACGACCGCGGCGCCGACCGTGTCCTTGCTACTGGAGATGTCACCGCGCAGCATTGTCAATTCCCTTTGCTATACCGCCATATGCCGCTGCATCAGCGTATCGGTCAGCTCCGCCATGCCGCCCTCCGCGACCGCCCGGCCCTTCTCCATCATGGCGAAGTGGTGGCCGGCGCGGCGCGCGAAGGCGCCCATCAGGATGTTCTCGCGGATCGTGAAGTCCGGGATGATCTCCCGCCCCTGCGGCACGTAGGCGATGCCGGCGCGGGCGCGGCGGTAGGCGGGCGTCCTTGTGATGTCGCGCCCAGCGAGCCGGATCGTGCCGGTGACGCGCTCCATCAGGCCCATAAGAGTTTTCAGCAGCGTGGGCTTGCCGACCCCGTTGCGCCCCAGGATCGCGGTGATCCCGCCCGCGGGAATGCCGAGCGACACCCCGTGCAGCGCGTGGCTGCGTCCGTAGAAGGCGTCCACGGCATCGAGCGTCAGCATCAGTGGATGCCCTTCGAGCCGAGATAAGCGGCGCGGACGCGGGGATCGGCCTCGATGGTGACCATGTCGCCCTCGGCCAGCACCTGGCCCAGGTGCATCACCGTGATGCGCTGGGCGATCTCCCGCGCGAACGCCATGTCGTGCTCGACGACGACCACGGTGTGGGTGCCGCGCAGGCTCTTGATGATGTCGGCGGTGCGCAGCGTTTCCGCAGCCGTCATGCCAGCGGTCGGCTCGTCGAGCAGCAGCAGCTTCGGGTCCTGCATGACCAGCAGGCCGAGTTCGAGCCATTGGGTCTGGCCGTGGCTGAGCGTGCCGGCCACCGTCTGCGCCTCGTCTACAAGGCCGGTGAGGTCGAGCACCTCGTCCAAGCGGCGGCGGGCGGCGCGCGGCAAGCCGAAGCGCAGGTTGGCGAACACGCCGGGCTTGCCGCACCCGGCGGCTTCCAGGTTGCGGCGCACCGTCAGTTCCCGGAACACGCTCGGGATCTGGAACTTGCGGCCGATGCCGGCCCGGGCGATGGCCGGCTCCTCCCAATTGGTGATGTCGGTGTCGCGCAGGTGCACGCGGCCCTGCGTGCTCTTGCTCTTGCCGGAGATCAGGTCCATCAGCGTCGTCTTGCCCGCGCCGTTGGCGCCGAGCAGCACGCGCAGCACGCCCTCCTCGATGACCAGCGAAACGCCATCGACGGCCTTGAACCCGGCGAACGACACGCCGAGGCCGTCGACCGTCAGCACGGCGCTCATGACGCGACCCGCTCGCCCGCGGGCCGGGCGGCCCGGGGCCGCTTGCGCCCGAAGCGCGCCAGCACGGCGTCAGCCGCGTCACTCGCGAAGCCCGCGACCCCGCGGGGCAGACCACCATGGTGATGGAGAACGACAGGTCCATGAAGGTGGGCGAGGCGAACTGCGCGACGACGACGTACAGCATGCCTGCGATGGCGGCGGAGACGGCGAAGAAGAACACCTGGCACAGCGGCACGTCGAAGCCGAGACAGCGGACCCGGTTCTGGTCGTCCCGGATTGCCTGCAAAATCAGCCCGGCGCGCGTTTCCACCAGATGGCCGTTCCTTCTCCCACGACGGTTGAGAAGATGACGTCCGGCTTTGTGCGGGCGATCTCGCGGATTGCCCTGTTGAAATCCGCGGGCTGAGGCGCGAGCGGCACGTAAATCTCGTCCAGCACGACGTCGCCGGCCTGTCGGACCAGCTCGGCCATGATGCGGTTGGATTTATGGGAATACACGTAATTCGACCCCACGAAGAAGCGCTTGCCGTAGGTTCCGAACAATTACCGTCCCAACTGCATCAAGTTCTGGTTCGGCGCAGCGCCCGTGTAGATGCAGTGCTTCGAGTACTCGAACCCCTCGTACAGCGTCGGGTAGAACAGCAGGCCGCGGTAGGCCTCAACCAGCGGAAGTACGGCCTTGCGGGTGCTCGACATGCAGCAGCCGAAGACCAGGCGGGCGTGCCTCTGGCTCAGCAGGCGCTCGGCCAGGGTTGCGAACTGCTTGGGGTTGGAGGCCGGGTTGCAGATGATCGGCTCGATGGGGCGGCCGGCGACGCCGCCGGCCCGGTTGAGCTGCTCGATGGCCAGCAGGGAGACGTTGAGCTGGGTCGTCTCGACCTTCGACGTGACCCCGGTTTGCGAGCAAAGCAGGCCGAAGCGCCAGGATGCGCTCGTGAGGCGTCTGCCGACGTTCGGCCGGCGTTCGGCCGGTCTGAGCTTGGGTGCCGTCGTGCAGGAATCCCACCGCGTCCGTCCTTTTGGCTTGGCGTCCAACCGCGGCGCCTTGGTCTTTGCGAAGTCGTGCCGGGGAGGCGCCACTTCCGGCGGGACGCCGGGTCAACGCCGGACGCGGCGCGAAAACATGCATTGGATGCCAGCGCAAGGCGCAGCCGCCCGCCATCCGGGGCGAGCAGGTTGCAGATGATCGGCTCGATGGGGCGGCCGGCGACGCCGCCGGCCCGGTTGAGCTGCTCGATGGCCAGCAGGGAGACGTTGAGCTGGGTCGTCTCGACCTTCGACGTGACCCCGGTTTGCGAGCAAAGCAGGCCGAAGCGCCAGGATGCGCTCGTGAGGCGTCTGCCGACGTTCGGCCGGCGTTCGGCCGGTCTGAGCTTGGGTGCCGTCGTGCAGGAATCCCACCGCGTCCGTCCTTTTGGCTTGGCGTCCAACCGCGGCGCCTTGGTCTTTGCGAAGTCGTGCCGGGGAGGCGCCACTTCCGGCGGGACGCCGGGTCAACGCCGGACGCGGCGCGAAAACATGCATTGGATGCCAGCGCAAGGCGCAGCCGCCCGCCATCCGGGGCGAGCAGGCGTATCCCGGCGCCCACCCCATTGGGCAGCGCGGAGATGCCGGACACGCAGCCCAGGCGGTCGATCCGTGCCTGCAACGCCTTGCCGTCCTCCAGCATCCGGCCGAGCAGGAGCACGCTGCCAGCCGCGCGGTAGGGACCAAACGGCGAAGCGGCGGTCCCGAGCGTCACGTCGAGCGTTGTGTGGCCGATTGAGTGGTGACGAAGGCCGCAGCCCCTCCCCCATTGCGACGGCCAGGCTGAGACGCTCCCCGCTGTAAACGCCGCCGGAGGCGGATTGCAGGTACAGGGCCGCGAGATCCGGCCGCCCGGGGTCGAGTTGGAACGGCCGCGTCACATGGAACGGATAGGGCACGTGCTGGCGCAGCAGGCACGTGCGCCCGCCTCAGCGATCAAACAGCACCGCGCGGCACAGGCTGTCGGCCACGGCCGCCACCCCTGCCCCGCCCCGCGCGTCGGTGGCAACCATGGGGCGTCCCTCCCGC
>CAXTUQ010000474.1:0-4883 GCA_964247405.1 uncultured Acetobacteraceae bacterium | reverse complement strand
CTGCGACCCGCGGTCCGAATGATGTACAAGCTTGCCGCCGACCGGCCGCCGCTCGTGCAGCGCCTGTTCCAGGGCATCCAGCACGAAGCCGGCGTGCGCTGACCGGCTCACCCGCCAGCCGACGATGCGCCGCGCGTAGGCATCAATGACGAACGCCACGTAGACGAACCCCGACCAGGTGTTCACGTAGGTGAAATCCGCGACCCAAAGCATGTTCGGCGCCGGCGCCCGGAACTGGCGGTTGACGCGATCGAGCGGGCAAGGCGCCGCCTTGTCGCCCACCGTGGTCTTCACCGGCTTGCCGCGGATGACGCCGGCCAGCCCCATGCCGCGCATCAGCCGGGCCACCGTGCAACGGGCGACGGCCACGCCCTCCCGCCGCAGCTGGCGCCAAACCTTGCGCACGCCGTAAACGCGCAGGTTCTCCTCGAACACCCGCCTGATCTCGCCTTGCAGCTCAGCATCGCGCCTGGCGCGCGGGGGCAGGCGGCAAGAGGCGGCCCGCCGGGCCACGTGCTCGTGGTAAGTCGACGGGGCGATCGGCAGTGCCTTGCAGATCGGCTCGACCCCGTAAGCGGCGCGGTGATCGTCAATGAAGGCGATCATCGCTTGAACGGGCGGTTGAGCTCCGCCTGGGCAAAATACGCCGACGCCTTGCGAAGGATCTCGTTGGCCTGGCGCAGCTCGCGCACTTCCCGCTCAAGCGCCTTGATCTGCTCCCGATCGTCCGTTGTCAGTCCCGGCCGCTTTCCCGCATCCCGCTCGCCCTGCCGCACCCAGCGCCTGAGCGTTTCACGCGAACAGCCGATCTTGGCCGCGATGGCGCCCACTGACTCCCACTGCGAGCCACCCTCGCGCTCACGGTCCTGCACCATCCTGACCGCGCGCTCGCGCAACTCGGGCGAAAACTGCTTCGCTGTCTTCTGTGTCATGGCTCCGTCCTCTCACAGGTTGGAGCCTCCGGGAAACCCGGCGCGGTTCACATCCAGATGATCCAAACCAAAGGACGCCTGGGGTGGCAAAAGGCGGCCGGCTACGGCCGGCGGTCGCATGCGGAAACCGCCATGTTCCGCTACAAGGCCATCATCGGCAGCCACCTTCGCGCCCGGACCCTGCCTGCCCAGAAGACCGAGGCCAAGGCCGCTTGCTCGGTGCTAAACCGGACCTGATTACGCATAAACCTCAGCCAATTTCAGAAGCTGGTAGGGCATAGGCGCGGTCCGCACACCGGCCCAGCACAGGCGCGGGATCATGGCGGCCAGGTCGTATCGGCGATTGAAGCGGTATTCGAATTCGGCGAGGTAGCACGGCACGTGCTTGCTGCTGATCGCACGGTAGGTGCCGGTGATTGCCGCCTTGATGTTGCCGAGTGCGGTGTTGACCCACTTGAACGCTGGCGTGCGTGCGGCGGAAGAGCCTGATCCCGTCTTGATGGCTTGGTGGTCGCATCCGGCGTCGGTTACGCTGCCAAAACATTGCAGTCCGTCGCTGACCACCGTGCAGGCGGGATCAAGGCTGCGCTTGGCAAAGCTCGACAGGGACGCGCTGCAGAAGCTGACGACGCGGCCGAGTTTCAGGCGCACCGGCTTGCCTTCCGGCGTCGTCTCGACCGCAGCGACGAACGGCGTTTTGCCCGGGGCGCCCCGTCCCCGCTTGCCGCCCGAGCACTCGCCGCCAAGGTAGGCGTCGTCGATCTCCACCCGCCCGGTCAGCAGCTTCGTGGCATCGCGCTCCAGCATGACCTGCTTCAGCTTATGCTTGACCATCCAGGCCGTGTTCTGCGTCACGCCTAAGCGCCGGCCCAACTCAATGCTGGAAATGCCCTGCTTGCTTCGGGTCAGATGATAGATCGCGCGGAACCAAGTGCGCAGCGGCAGCTTGGTCGAGGCGAAGATCGTGCCGGCAATGGGCGAGGTCTGCCGGCGGCACGCCGTGCACTGGAACAGGTCGCGGGTCGTGATCATGCTGTGCTCCCGCCCGCCGCAGGCCGGGCACCGGAACCCGTCGGGCCAGCGCGCCGCGACCACCACCGCCCGGCACTGCTCCTCCGTGCCGTACTGCCGGTCAAACTCAGGCTCGCTGAGCCCTTTCTGGAACTGCACGGCGTTGCGGGCCATCGCTATCTTCTCTCAATTCCAATCTACCCAAGCATTGTACCTGCCCGAAGACCGCTGAGGAAGCTGCGTAATCAGGAAACCGGATGACCCGCCTTGGCATGCCGGTGTCGCAACGGATTGCTTGAAACGGCGCCCAGCTACCGCCGCACGTCCACAACCTGATTTGTGCACCAAAGCCCCTTCGCAACGCACTTGCCGCCTTCGCCGTGGCTGCCTGCCTGGGCCCCGCCTGCGCCCGCGGCGGCCATTCCAGCAACGGGTTCTACTGAGCAAGCGACGGTGAGATGGTCCACGGGCCGACCCGGGACGGCAACCCGGCTTACGGCCGGATGGGCGCCGTATGCCGGGACGGCACGCAAAGCTACTCGCACCACCACCGAGGAACCTGCTCGGGGCATGGCGGCGTGGCGATGACCGGGCGCCGTGCACGGCTGGGCAGCACAGGTTGGCCGCGGGTCAGCGCGCGTGGCCCCACCATGCCGCGAGCACATTCAGGGCCTGGACAAGGGCGTTCAGGCCGACCAGGAGCGCCGCAGCAGTGGTTGCGACCGCAAGCAGCCTTTCGCCAAGCTTCGGCCCCGCATGCTGCTGCGCAGTCGCTGGCTGCGGCGCCATGACGGAAACGCCCGTTCGGTCGCACATCGGCCCGCAAGCGCGGTAGGAATGGTCTTGCTGATCAGCCTGGTCCATAGTGTCGCCCTCCGCTGCAAGCGCCGATGTCTAGGATTGTCGTCCTGCCCACTTCAAGCACGAACTGCACCGCTGCCGGTTAGGCCACCGCTTTTTGTTCTTGATGTGTTCCATATGCAAATCTACCCTGGCTGCGCTTAATGGAGGTGCCCTATGCCGAAGCCAGCCCTGCTCCCTTGCCCCACCGACCGCCGCGAGATGCTGGAAACGATTGCGTTCACCCTGCGCGGCGGCGCCCTGTCCGACCCGTTCGAGGACCTCGCCGCCTGGGTGGCCGGCGTGGAGGTCGTCGAGGGCCTGCAGCGGGCCGGCTTCATGGTTGTCCGGACCACGCCTGCAGCGGCATCGGACGCCGCGCCGTGAGCGCCGCCCATGTGTCCGGCGCGCTGGCCCGCTTGGAAAGCATGGCAGCGGCCGGCAGCCCGCCGGACGACGTGGCGCACGAGGCCGAGGCGATTGCCGCAGGCTGGTGGTGGAACGCCCACGGCGACCTGGCCCCAGAGCGGCTGGTGCTGCTGGTGCTGCTGGTGCAGGAACTGCAACGTTGGTGCGCTGTTGCCGCCGGGCACCACGCGTTGCGCTGGGATCGCCCGAACCGGGCCGGGCGGCCCCGGGACGCCGAGGACGCCACCCGATGGGCGCAAGCACTGGACCGGGCACAGCGGGTCCTCCGCATCTACGCCTGAGCCGGGGCGATGCCGCAACGCAGGCGATGCCGAGCGTTAAGCGGGGAGCAGCCCAGTTCCGTCACTGCAACGGCTCGCCCTGACGCCGCTCCGTCCGCACCAACTCGTCCAATGCGGCCAGGATGAGCATCCAAGCTCGCAACCCGGCCTCGTCGCCGGCCGCTTCCAGCTCGTCGGCGCGCATGGCGGCGTGCAGCTCCGCATCGCGCCCGTGCTGGTCGAGCAGCAGCTTGGCGCAGCGATAGGCGTCAAGACCAGTCAATCGCCAGCACCCTCCGCGCTTGCTCCGTGGCTCTTTTCTTGCCGGACAGCAGCGCAAGCAGCGCCTCTTCCAGCATGACAAGGCGCGCGGCCGTCTCGGCGCAGGCAGACTGGGCGTCGGCAGCTCCAGGGTCGCCGGTGCGGGACAGGATGGACACGGCCCGGTGCAGGCGCAGCGGAAGGGAGTCGGTCATGGCCGCCGTGCCGCGCTCAGGAGCACGCCTTCCCGCCGCTGCCGTGCGCCCCGGCCGCCTTGGCTGCCGCCTCGGTCATGTACTCGCCCCGCTTGGTCTTGCCATAGTAGCGGTCGCCTGGGCAGTGGTAGACCTTGCTGCTCTTGTTCACCCAGACCTGGCCAGGATCGCCCCCGGGGGTTGCGCCGGCCTGCGGCGTGCTGGGCGGGGCGATGTTTGGCGTGGAGGCCGAAGGGGCCGCTTGGCGGGGCAATGGCAGGCCACCATGGGCGGCGCACATGGCCCGGGCGTTCGCGCCGGTCAGCACAGTGCCGTCGCGGCACATCACTGACTGGGCCTGCGCCGTTCCGGCCAGGGCGACAGCAAAGGTGAACGCGATCAGCAGAGGGCGCATGGCAGGCTCCAGGGCAGGCCAGACGGGGCAACGCAACCCGAACAGGTTGCAGAACGCGACCGACAGGTCAACCTGAGTGGCGTTGAGCGGATGGCAGGGATCACATGGAACCACATCGGCCTCGCGCGGACCTAAAACATGCTTGCCTGCCGGGTTCATTGCTTCGGTCCCGCCGCCTTTCTGTTATGATATCGACATGGAAAAGGGAGGCGAGTCGTGCGGAATGCGCTGACGAGACACTTGGCGGCTTTGGCGCTGACGCTGGTTCTGCTGTTCACGGGCATGCCAGCTCGCGCCGAACCCATGGCCACGTCGGTTCGGCCAGCCGACAGCCTGGTTCAGGTGATCCAATATTACGGACGGCCGGGCTACTACGGACGGCCTCGGTTTTACGGGCGCCCGCACCACTACTACGGGCGGGGCTTCTATGGACGCCCGCGCTACTACGGCAGACCACGGTTCTACGGCCCAAGATACGGCTACTATGGGTTCATCCGGGAATAACCGAATCGAGTGCCATGCGATTGGCCCGTTTCCGGAT
>CAXTUQ010000473.1:0-4893 GCA_964247405.1 uncultured Acetobacteraceae bacterium | reverse complement strand
GTCGCGGTCCTCCGCCTCCCCCCCTTCCGCCACGGCGTGATCCTGGCCTTACAGGCCAGGGAGGCCGGACCATGCGGTGTTCACCGCCTCGGTCCATGCCCCCAGGATGTGCGACGCCAGAATGCCCAGCAGCACGATCCCGCCCAGGATCTGACCCGGCGTAGCCGCGGTATAAACCTGCAACTGTGGGACCAGGCGGGCCAGCAGACCCAGCGCCACCTGGAACACCAGCCCCGCCAACAGGAACGGCGCCGAAAGCCGGAGCGCCAGGCCGAAACAGGCCACCAGCGCACCCGTGACGCTCTCGGTCAGCGGCCCCGCCGGCAGGGCGGAGCCGGGCGGCACGAGCTGATAGCTCCCGGCCAACGCGGTCAGCGGCAAAGCGTAAAGCCCGGTCGAAAGGATCAGAACGGGCGCCGCCAAGCCGAACAGCCGGGACATGGCGGCGGATTGGCCGCCCAGCGCCGGGTCCTGCTGCACGACGCTCGACAGGCCGAGCATGTAGGACACGACCGCCCCCGCCATGCCGAGCGCCAAGGCCGGCAGCCGGGCCATCCAACCCAGCAAGCTGCCGACCAACAACTCCGTTGCGACCATCGCGGCTCCGCCCAGGCCGACTTCGGGCACGGCCGGCATCGACGGCGCGACGACCGGGAGCAGCAGCACGGTGATCGCCAGCGTCAACCCGGCGCGCACCATTGCCGGCGGCTCGGCCTCCCCCAAGCCCGGCAGCAGCATGACCGCCATGCCGGTGCGGGACAGCACGAGGGCGAAGGCGAACGCCCAGCCCGGCAGCGCCGCCAACAGCGCCGCATCATCCACCACTCAACCCCCGTGGAGTGGTCACTGGCCACCGACAGTGATTAGGCGGTCCATCAGCACATGGGTATAGTCCGCCAGGCTGGAGGCCATGAACGGCCCAAGCAGCGCCAGCGCGCCACCCAGCACCAGCAGCTTTGGCAGGAAAACGAGGGTGGCCTCGTTGATCTGCGTGACCGCCTGGATCAGCGACACCACCAGTCCCACCGCAAGCGCCGCGACCAGCAGCGGGCCGCCGAGCTTCAGCACGATCCACAGCGTTTCCCGCAGGGCGGCCGCGACCTCGGCGTCGTCCATGTCAGATCGGCATCCGCATCACGTCCTGGTACGCCTGCACGACGCGGTCGCGGATGGTGACGGCGGATTGCAGCGCCAGCTCCGCGCGGGACACGGCCGTGACCACCTCCGTCAGGTTGCCGCCTCCGGTGATCGCCTGCACCGATTGCGCGTCTGCCTGGTGCCCGGCATCGACGACGGAGCCGAGCGCCCGGGTCAGCATGTCGCCGAAGCCCGGCGTGGCCGGCGCGGCCTCCTCCCCCGGCCCGGCGCCGTTCTGCACCCGCGCATAGGCGCCGGCGGCGCCGGCCGGGGTGACGGTGACGACCGGGACCGTCACTTCAGCATCTCGATGGTGCGGGTCAGCATGGACCGGGTCACTTCCATCACGTTCATGTTCGCGCTGTAGCCGCGCTGCGCTTCGCGCATGTCCATGACCTCGATGAAGCTGTTGACGTTGGGCGTGCGGACATAGCCCTTCGCATCGGCCGCCGGGTGGGACGGGTCGAAGCGCGTGGGAAGATCGCTTTTGTCGGTCGAGATGTCCTTGACGCGGACCGTTGGGGCGCCCAGCGCCTCGTCCATCCGGTTTTCGAACGTGATGACCTTGCGGCGGTAAGGGTCCGCGCCGGGCGTGGAGCCGGTGGTGTCCTGGTTGGCCAGGTTTTCCGCAATGGTGCGCAGGCGGGCGGTCTGCACGTCCATGCCGCGCGCCGAGATGGTGAGAGCCTTCGTGATGTCCATGGCCCCTACCCCGCCCGGCCCAGCGCAGTGCGGAACATGCCCTGGTATTTGCGATACAGATTCGCCACCAGTTCCTGCGTGTTAGACGTGTCGGCCACCTTGGTCAATTGATCCTCCATCGAAACGCCGTTGCCGTCCGGCGAGCGCTCCCGCGGCCGGGTCGGCCGGTCGGATTGCAGGGTCCCGGTGACGGCGATGTGCTTGGGGTCGGTCCGGACCAGCGCCGCGCCCGGGTCGGCGTGGGCCAGGGCCTTGGCGAAAGGCGGCAGGTCGCGCGGCTGGTAGCCTGGCGTGTTGGCGTTGGCCACGTTCTGCGCAAGCAGCTCCTGCCGCCGTCCAACCCAGGCGAGACGCTGCTCCGCCAAGCGGAACAAGCCGATATCGGTCGAGCCGACTCCGTTCGAGTCCATCACATTCCCCTTTTTGGTCACGGGCAGGATGCACGGGTTTGGTTAACGCAACCTTTAAACAAATCAGAAACGGATTAGTAACCAATTATTGTCATGCTGCGGGCATGATGAACCCGACCGTCTCCCACGATTTGGAACCCTGGCCGCGGCCTGCCCATGATGCGGCGGCCGAGTTGGCAAGCCTGTCCAAGACCTTGCACGACACGGTGAACATCGCCGCGGGCCTGGCCGCGGGCGGGCGCCGGGTTGACGTAGCCGGGCTTGACCGATCGGTAGGGCTGCTCTGCGCGAAGGCGCTTGACCTGCCCCCCGTGGAAGGTCGCGCCGCTTGCGCCTTGCTTTTTTCGTTGCTTAGTCGGATTGATGCGTTGGGCGTGGCGCTCCGGGCCACAGACCCGTAACGACCCTTCAACGGCAGAAGGCCGCCCGATGTCCGCTTTGATCCAAACTGTCGCGCTGGCCGGGGCGGCGCTGGCCGCGGTGCTTGGCATCATCGTGCTGGCCGGGCGCGGCGCCCGCATGCTGCGGCTTGCCCAGCCGTCCGCCGGCCGCCGGCTTGTGTTGGGCGAGGCCTTGGCATTGGACCGCACCCGGCGGCTGCAGCTGGTCTCGTGCGACGGACGCGAACTCCTTTTGCTGATCGGGAGCAGCTCCGAACAGGTGGTCAGTTGGCTGCCGCCGGCGGCAGCCCCGTCAGGGACCGGCCTGTGAGGCAAGCGCCGCGGCTCCTTGCCGGCGCGGCGCTGCTCATCCTGGTGCTGGCCCCGAGCCTGGCCCATGCGCAGTCGGTCAACATCGACCTGGGCGCCGCCGGGCAAGCAGGCGCGACGGGACGGCTCGTGCAGCTCACCGCCCTTGTCACCGTGCTGTCGCTCGCGCCCAGCCTGTTGGTGATGGCGACCGCGTTCACCCGGATCGTCATCGTGCTCTCGCTGCTGCGGAGCGCCATCGGCGCGCAGGGCACGCCGCCCAACACCGTGCTGATCGGCCTGGCCCTGTTCCTCACCTATTTCGTCATGCAGCCGGTGATGGACCAGGCCTGGACAAACGGCCTGATGCCGATGACGCAGGGCCAGGTTGGCGAGATGGAAGGGCTGCGGCTGACCGCGGAGCCGTTCCGGTCCTTCATGGCTGCCAACGTGCGCGGCGCCGACCTGCAGCTCTTCCTCGACTTGGGGCAGATCCAGGCTCCGCCCACTCCGGACCAGGCGCAGTGGCGCGCCCTGGTGCCCGCCTTCATGATCGGTGAGATGCGGCGCGCGTTCGAGATGGGGTTCCTGCTTTACCTGCCGTTCCTCGTGATCGATCTGGTGGTCGGCAGCGGGTTGATGAGCTTGGGCATGATGATGCTCCCGCCCAACGCGGTGTCGCTGCCGTTCAAACTGATCTTCTTTGTCCTTGTGGACGGCTGGCGGCTGGTGTCCGGCAGCTTGGTTCAGGGGTTTGCGACGTGACGCCGCGTCATCGGCTCAGGAATCACGTCCCCAGGACGTTTTTGCGCGAGGCCGAGAGGTCCGCACAAACCCGTTCGCCATGACGTTGCACCGTGTTGGACGCGACCGCCGGGCTAAGCGGCTGCTCCACAGAACCATACAGCAGGGCGTTGAGCAGGTTGAACTCGGTAGTGGACGTGAAATAGCGATTGTCGAAACCCCTGCGAAGCCCGGTGGGGTCGCCGAAGACAAGGGCAGCCGCAAACGGCTTGTCGTCGTATTTGGGAACGACGGGCGCCACGTGACTCGGTTGGCGGTGCAGCGAGGCGCACGTCTTCATCCAGGACGCCCAGCCGTCCGGCCGGTAGAGCTTTCTCTGCCGCCCGTCATGTTCGGCTTCCCGGTCGGTGATGAAGCGCGCGTAGTCCGCCGGCAGCACGACCCAACCCGTGCTGGTCCGGAGCCTCTTCTTCGTGGAGAATTCCAAGTTTCGCAGTTCCGCCTTGTTGCGGCGGACGATGGTAAGCACGTCGTCCGCGGCGCGAGCCAGGGAGCGTGGAACTTGGCTGTCCTCCTTCAAAGCGAGGCAGCATCCCATGAGCCGGCTGAGCGTCACGCCATCCTGCACGCCGACGCTGAAACTGAACATCTCGGAAAGGTCGATCCCGCTCCAGTCTTCCATGACCGTGGGGCCGATGAAGTAGGCGTGTTCCGGAACCACCGGGATCGGGCACTCCTGGCCGTCGGCCAGCAACGGGCCTGAAGCCACGCTGAGCGACCGCCGAAAGCCGAGCGCCACCTCCTTGTTGGCGAAAGACCGGAACTTTGTTTTCAAGCCGTGCCAATGGAGGTTGCGGAACAGCGCCGTGGCATGCTCCTGAGCCGCGCGGGCCACAACGGACACCTCGGCGCCTTCCTCCACCATCGCGATGCGGCATTCCTTGAGGAACGCCTCCACCTGCATGGCCATGGTCCCCCCGGCGGTTTCGAGGCCGATCTGGCCCACCGGCACCAGGCGCCGCGGAAGCCTTCCGCGCAACGGCCCTTGATCCTTGTCTCAAGCGTGGCACGCAGCAGCAGCACCATGCCGGCCAGGTCGATCTTCTGGCGGGCCCACCGGACGGGATCGAGCGCACCGTCTTCCTCGGTGCGGACTGGTGTTTGGTCCCGGGGGGTCGTGACGCTACTTTGACCCGAGAGGCAGAGGAAGC
>CAXTUQ010000472.1:0-4914 GCA_964247405.1 uncultured Acetobacteraceae bacterium | reverse complement strand
CCGGCTTTACCGGGCGCTGGAGCAGCGCGCCGCAAGCGGGGGCGCCATGGAGCTTGAGCGGCTGCAAGCCCTGCTGGCCACGCCGCTCCCTTGAGTTCAGGCCGGCCCCCGCAATCGCGCTTGGCAGCCTCGCCGTCCCACGTTATGCTCCATTGTGCATAACGATAAGAGGGAGGCACGATCATGGACGTATCTGTCACGCACGGGAAACTCGGCGCGGACGCTGCCGACTTCATCGCCAAGCCCTGCCGCCTGCTGATCGACAACGAATGGGTGGAGGCCAAGTCAGGCAAGCGCTTCGCCGTCTTCGACCCGGCCACCAGCCAGCAGATCGCCGAAGTCGCGGAGGCCGATGCCGCCGACGTGGACCTCGCGGTCGCCGCTGCGCGCCGCGCCTTCGATGGCGGCGAGTGGGCGCGCATGAAGCCGTCGGCCCGCGGCCAACTGCTTTGGCGCCTGGCCGATCTGATGGAGGCGCACGCGGACGAGCTGGCCGAGATCGAGAGCCTGGACAACGGCAAGCCCGTCACCGTCGCCCGCGCCGGCGACGTCCCGCTCGCCATCGACATGTTCCGCTACATGGCGGGCATGGCCACCAAGGTGCGTGGCCACATGCTGGACCTGTCCTCGCCCGGCGACTACCACAGCTATATCCTGCGCGAGCCGGTGGGCGTCGTGGGACAGATCATCCCGTGGAACTTTCCGCTGCTGATGGCGGCCTGGAAGCTGGCCCCGGCGCTTGCGGTCGGCTGCACCGTGGTGCTGAAGACGGCCGAGCAGACGCCGCTTTCGGCGCTGCGCCTGGGCGAGCTGATCCTGGAGGCCGGCTTCCCGCCGGGCGTGGTCAACATCCTGCCGGGCTTCGGCGAGACGGCGGGGGCGGCGCTCGCCATCCATCCGGACGTGGACAAGGTGGCCTTCACCGGCAGCACGGAGGTGGGCAAGCTGATCGCCCGCGCCGCCACGGGGAACCTGAAGAAGGTCACGCTGGAGCTGGGCGGCAAGTCGCCGGTGATCGTGTTCCCCGACGCCGACCTCGACCGCGTCATCCCGGGCGCCGCCAGCGCGATCTTCTTCAACCAGGGCCAGACCTGCTGCGCGGGATCGCGCCTTTACGTGCACAGCAAGGTGTATGACCGCGTGCTGGACGGCGTGTCGGAGATTGCGAGCCGCATCAAGGTCGGCCCGGGCCTCGACCCCGCGACCGAGATGGGGCCGCTGGTGTCGGACGAGCAGTTCGCGCGCGTCACGGGCTTCATCAACAGCGGCCGGGCCGAGGGCGCCCGGGTCGCGACCGGCGGCGGCTCCGGCAAGGACGCGAGCGGCGAAGGCGGCTGGTTCGTGCAGCCCACCGTGCTGGCCGAGACGACGCCCGGCATGGAGGTGGTGCGGGAGGAGATCTTCGGCCCCGTGCTGGTGGCGTCGCGCTATGACGACGACGACCTGGACCGGATCGCCAAGCAGGCGAACGACACGATTTATGGCCTGGCCGGGTCGATCTGGACGCGCGACCTCGGCACGGCGCACAAGATGGCGCGGCGCATTCGCGCCGGGGCGATCTGGATCAACTGCCACAACGTGTTCGACGCGTCCCTGCCGTTCGGCGGCTACAAGCAGTCCGGCTGGGGCCGCGAGATGGGCGAGGAGGTGCTGCACAACTACCTCGAAGTGAAGGCGGTCACGGCAGCGCTTTAAGTCGGTGCCGAATGTTGGGCGGCAGGGCGACCTGCCGCCAACTTCGCCGGAGAATGACCCCCGCGCTCATTCTTCCGAGAGGGAAGCGTGCGAGGCGGTCGAAGGGCTGACATCTTGGACCGTGTCCGAAGACGGCGACCGGATACGGCTTGGCTTCGAGGACGGCGTCGGCCGACGCCGCCGCTTGGATCTGCCGTTTGACGCCGTCAGCTCCTTGCTGCTCACGATCCCCCGCATTCTGCGCACGGCACTCCGGGCGCGGGGCAATCGCAGCGCCCGCGTGGTCCAGCCGCTCGGCGCATGGAGCCTGGAACGTGCTGCACATCCGGGGTGCCTGATCCTGACACTCTCCGCGCCCTCTGGCTTCGACGTGGCTTTCGCCGTCGCACCGCACCAACTGGCCGCCATGAGCGAGGCCGCGGACTGCGCGGACATCCCAAAGAACGTGTTAAATTAGTGGTCCGTCCGCCACCGCCGATTGTGCCGACAAAACAAACCTAAACTTCCAACAAAGTTCAAGGAGAGCAGTCATGCGCGAGTACACGCGGTTCTACATCAACGGCAAGTGGGTCGAGCCCGCAGCCCCCAAGACGCTCGACGTCATCAACCCGGCGAATGAGGAGGTCTGCGGCCGGATCAGCCTCGGCACCGCGGCGGATGTGGACCGCGCCGTGGCCGCCGCCCGGACCGCGTTCGCGAGCTTTTCCCAGACCAGCCGCGAGGAGCGCCTGGCCCTGCTCGAACGGATCGTGGCGGAGTACAAGAAACGCTACGACGACATGGCGGCGGCGATCACCGAGGAGATGGGCGCGCCCTCCAGCCTCGCCCAGCAGGCGCAGGCCGCCATCGGCGTCATGCATTTCCAGACCGCGGCTGGCATCCTCAAGGATTATGAGTTCCAGACCCTGCGCGGCAGCACGCTGATCGCCCGCGAGCCGGTCGGCGTGTGCGGCTTCATCACGCCGTGGAACTGGCCGGTGAACCAGATGGCCTGCAAAATCGCCCCGGCGCTCGCCGTCGGCTGCACCATGGTGCTGAAGCCCTCCGAGGTGGCACCGTTCTCCGGCATCGTGCTCGCCGAGATCCTGGACGCTGCCGGCGTGCCGCCCGGCGTGTTCAACCTGGTCAACGGCGATGGCCCCGGCGTGGGCGCCGCGATCAGCGCGCATCCGGACATCGACCTGGTGTCCTTCACCGGGTCCACCCGTGCCGGCATCGAGGTCGCGCGGGCGGCGGCGGCCACCGTGAAGCGCGTGCACCAGGAACTCGGCGGCAAGTCGCCGAATATCCTGCTGGAGGACGCCGACATGCAGCGCGCGGTGACGGGCGGGGTGAAGCACGTGATGCAGAACTCCGGCCAGTCCTGCAACGCGCCGACCCGCATGCTCGCCCCGAATGCCCGGATGGAGGAGGTCGTCGCCCTCGCCCGCGCCGCGGCCGAGTCCACCACCGTAGGCGATCCCAAGGGCAACTCGGAGATCGGCCCGGTTGCCTCCGAGGTGCAGTGGAACAAGATCCAGGAGTTGATCAAGAAGGGCATCGAGGAGGGCGCGACGCTCGTCGCCGGCGGCCCTGGCCGTCCGGAGGGCCTCGACCGCGGCTACTACGTGAAGCCCACCGTGTTCGCCGGCGTCACGAACGATATGACCATCGCCCGCGAGGAGATCTTCGGACCCGTCGTGTCCATCCTCGGCTACGACACGGTGGAGCAGGCCATCGCCATCGGTAATGACACGCCCTACGGCCTGGCCGCCTATGTCCAGGGCAAGGACCCGGCGGCCCTGCGCTACGTGGCCTCCCGCCTGCGCGCAGGCCAGGTGACGATCAACGGCGCCGGAATGGACCCCATGGCGCCGTTCGGCGGCTACAAGCAGTCGGGCAACGGGCGGGAATGGGGCGACCTGGCGTTCGGCGAATTCCTGGAAACGAAGGCCGAGATCGGCTACGGGACCATCGCGGCGGAGTAGACACAGCGCAGCGTATGTGAGGAGGCAGAGGCCGGCTTGAGCCTCTGCAACCCTTTTTGGCTGGCGGGGTCGCCGAAACGCGCAGCGTTCGCGGCATGGCGTCCCGCCAGCCTTTTCTATGTTCGCCGAGCCGCTGTCCCGGGACACACGGCAACGCTGTTTACAGTGTCGCAATGACGGTGCCGCCCTGTTCGCATGATCTGCGCCAGGTTCTCGGCGTCGTTCTGATCGGTCTTGTTCATCTGCATCTTGAGCGCGGCGCTGGCGTGCCGGGCATCAAGGCAGGTGATGTTGAGCCCCCGCAGCGATTACCCGATGTCCACACCTGCACCAAGAGCATTTGATAAACGACGGGCTGCGCCTGCATACCGACGAAAATCAGGTCGCCGAGGTGCTGTTTACCACTCGTGCCCTCAACCGCATGGGAGGAGTTCGAACGCCTGAACTCTGCTCGTTCTCCGACTCGTTCAACAACGCCGCGCGGTTCGAAGGCAAGCCAGCACGCGAAAGGGCGGGCGAGAGCGACGGTCGGCGGGTCACAGCAAGGTGTCGTATCCCAAGAAGCCGACGGCGTCACCGCAGGTCACGACCGTCACGTCGTCGGCGATCTCGGCCAAGCCGTCCGTTTGCGTCAGCGAAGTGAGCACGCCGGCGCCCTCGGTCGGATGCTTGTGGGCGTGCAGCCTGCCATCTGGCCCTGGCGCCAGGACGACCCGCACATACTCCCGACGGCCGGCTTTCTTGCGGTAGTTGAAGGCGGCCGGGACCGGGACGGCCGATGGCGGCCGAACTGAGGCGCCTCCCAAGGCCGTGATCATCGGATGGGCGATCCGGACGAAGGTGACGAAGGCGGCGACCGGATTCCCGGGCAAGCCCAGGAACGGCACGCTGCCGACTTCGCCCATCGCCACGGGGCGGCCGGGCTTGATCGCCACGCGCCAGAACACCAGACGCCCCACGGCCTCGACCGCCGACCGCACATGATCCTCCTCACCGGCCGACACGCCGCCGGATGTCAGGACCAGGTCGTGTCCGCGCGATGCGGCATGCAGCCCGGCGGTGATCGCCGCCGGGTCGTCGGGTAGGATGCCGAGGTCGGTCACCACGGCACCGGCGCGCCGGGCCAGCGCCGCGAGCAGAATGCGGGTGCTGTCGAAGCGTTGCGCCGGGCCGGGGCGTCCGCCAGGATCGACCAGCGCGGCGCCCGTCGAGAACAGCGCGACGCGAACCCGGGTGCGGATCGGGAGCGTCT
>CAXTUQ010000471.1:0-4920 GCA_964247405.1 uncultured Acetobacteraceae bacterium | reverse complement strand
GTTTGTCATTCGTTCTGCGGGTTGGCCGTTTTCCGACCTATGAGGTGACTGGGCCTACACGGCGGGCGCTGTGCCATCCGCGCCCTGGCACCTCTGATTCCCGGGTCCAACCTGCTGAACGAACGCTTGCGCCATGTTCGTCAGCCCGCAGGTACGTGATGATCTTGCAATAGCCGGCGCGCTCGGCGCCTTGCGCCGCGGCGGCGTAGAGCTTGGAGCAGCACCCGTCCCGCAGCATCGGCTCCGTGTCGCGCCGGACGCACACGCGCGTCGCTTCCAGCAGGTTGCGCCCCATCAAGGCCCGCGCCACCGGATTCGCCACCACCACCACGCCCATCAACGCTCTGCCGTTCCCCACCCAGAATGAAAACCGGTGCAGCAAGGGCGGACCGCAATGGACGTGGTGCTTGGCGACGAAATCGGCCGCCTCCCGGAAGCTGACCGGCTGCACCTCCAGCTTGTAGTCGAGCAGCGTGACGGTGCCCGTGTCGTCGCAGACCCGGCGGAGGCGCTGCCCGGTCAGCGCCTCGGCGCCGAGATGGCGCAGCAGGTCGCGCGCCCACCTGGGATCGTCGGCCATCTCCGCGGTGACCTGCTCGAACCGCGACAGGCAGCACGTTTCCAGCGTGTAGCACCCGTCGCTCCAGATCTCGCCGATCTCCAGCGCCTCGGGCTCGCCGCAGAACCAGCAGATCGGCGACGTCGGGTCGGATGTGTCGGGATCGTGCATGTCACGCCTCCGCGCTGCGGGGTGAGCGGATGGCCGCTTGGCAGCGAACCCAGCCGGCGACGAAAGCCTGGCGCGGGTCGCCCCACGCCGCCTGGGCACGGTCGTAGGCGCGGGCGAGCGCCAAGCCGTCATGGCCGGGCAGGTCCAGGTGGAGGCTCGGCCGGCAGCCGGCCGCGGCGGCGAGCAGCGCCACGACGGTCGGGAACGCGGTCAGCTTGCGCGCGAGCCGAGCAGGCTTCAGGTCCGGCTTGTGCGTCGGAATGCTCCACAGGCGACCCGGCCCGACGTGCCTTGGCCCGGCGGACGGGACCGAGCGCGGTTTCGCCGGCCGCGTGCGCGCGCCGCCATTCGCGGAACAAGGGGGTCGGCGCCAGGTTGACCGCGACCGGGGTGCGCCCGGTGACGCGGACCAGGCCGAGGCGCCGCAGCTCGCGGCACGCCTGTTTCACCCGGCCGTAGCGGTCGTGGGGCAGGGTCGGGCAGGTGTAGGTGCCGCCGCGCGCCAGGATCTCGACGATCTCGCCGCGGCTGCGCGCCATGTGACCGAGTATCTCCTTCATGGGTCTGCCCCGGCGGGCAGCGTGGGGGAAAGAGATGGCGGGGGTGCTACCGCGGTGGCTGTCCTGATCGCGGCGTTGATCGCCTCGATCAGCTCGCGCGGCACCCCGCACCTCGTGGCGAACCAGGCATCCGGCAGGGCGGCGCGGGCCTGCCGCAGCAGGTGAAGCAGCAAGGGCGCGGCGGCGATCAGGTTGGCGTGCGCCCAGGTGTCGGCGCAGGCCTCGCCGTGGGCTTGGAAGCCCGTCACGCTGGCGACGCGGCCGCCCTCGGGCCGGTCCACGATGATGTCGATGACGTGCAGGCCGTCGCTGCCGTTTGGCAGGGCCGTCCAGCGGGTGGCATCGGTGATGGTGCTCATGTTGCGCGAGCCTCGTGCATCACGCAGCCAAATTCTGGACGGGTCAGAAGCGTCGCCGCGTAGCACGATCCGTCGTTGGCGAACGCCAGGGTGTCTTTCTCCTCGGCGATCAGCACGCGGTCGAAGGTTTGCTCGTCCCAGGTGGTGGCGCTCCACCACTGGGGCACGCGCTTGCAGCGGCGCACGTGCGGCCTCTCGGCATAAGGTTCGGTGTCCCAGTGCCTGCACGAGGCGCAAAGCCTCGGAGCCTTCGCGGTGTCGGTGATGGTGCTCATGAGAAATCTCGCGCGAGCGCGGCTCCGCCAACCAGGGCTGGCGGGGTGCGATGGGGTTGATGATGGCAGCGGCGGCCCGGCAGCCGGTGGTGTCGGCTTCAGTCTTGCCAGTGCTCCGAAGGTGGAGCGGGGAGGCCGGGACAGGCAGACGTGGCAGTCAGCCCGAGTTTTCGGCGCAGGGATGGGCGAGGTGCAAACCCTTCAGGTTTCACCAGGATCGCGCATCACCCGGTCGGAGGTCTGGGCGTCGAGCCACGTCCAGCTTTCCGGCGACAGGTGGCTGCTGCACACGCCGAGGAAGCGGCGTACGCTTATGTTCCGCGCCCCCGCTGCCCGACAGGCCGGTCAAGAAGGTTCCTGGCCTGCTGCTCGGCCGGGGCGGCAATCGCGTCGATCAGCGAGGCCGAAACCGGGAAACGCTGGCCTGCGGCGTTCTCGACCGTGACGCAGCCCTGCGCCTCGGCGTCGTCCGACACAACCCGGAGAATGGAGAAGGCGGGATCGCCGGCCACGAAGGGGCGGTCCTCCGGCCCCGACGCATACCAACGCCCGACCCGCGTCGCCACCCTGTTATCGTGGATGCCAGTGCCGCCTGCGCCCTTGCCCGTGCTCATGGCCTACGCTTCCTTCTCGGGGATGGCCACGTGGTCGCTGTCCCGGTTGTAGTCGATCCCGTCCATGCCGCTGCCGACGTGGTGCGAAACCCCGGTGTCCGTTACGAAAACCGGCTCGCCGCACTCGCGGCACAGCATGTCGTCCGGCGTGGCCGACACGTCAGCCAAATGGGAGCGGAACTGGCCCGCGACGGTGGGATCAACGGCGATCAGGCTATCGACGAAGCCTAACAGCACGCTCAGTTGGGTGGCCGGGGTCCAGCCTTCCGTGGCGGCCACCGGCTCCAGGATCGTCTCCGCCAGCACCGTACACGGTTCTCCCATGCCGATCCTTTGTTCAAGCCAGTGCTGGCAGTCCACCCAGCCCAGGCTCCCGCGTCGGCCGAGGTCCAGCAGCTGCGCACCTCCACCAAAAGAGCCGGGCCGGGCCTTGCTGCACGTCAGCGCCCAATGAAAATTCCAGAGTCCGGCAAGATCGAAGGATGCCGCAGCTCGAAAGGCAAACGATCTGACGTTTTCGACGTCGCCTGATCCGTCGCCATCCCACAGCCAGAGGGTGCCATCGTCGGGATCGTTCTGTTGCGCCTCGAAGCCGATCTCCATGCCGTCGGCGTCGAGCTCGGCCTGCATCTGCTCGTAAAGGGCGAGCGCAGCCTTGGCATTGCCGGGGCCGACCGGGAGAAGGCACGAAAACTTTGTGAAATAGTCTGCCATGATGGGCCTCCGGAAATGCGGAAGGCCCGCGCGATGGCGGGCCTCCAGGGTGGTTGGGCGGGTGGGACGTGCGTCGCCGCCAGGCCACGGCGCTGCCGCTACTCGTAGCGCGGCCGGGCTTCCGGGAAGCCGAGCGGCAGGCTTGCCGCCTGGAGAACGTGGATCTCGTAGACGCCCTGGCTGGCGGCGCTGTGCTTGGGCGGGCGTCCCGCGTTCAGCGCTGCCAGCTTGGGCCGCAGGCTGGCCGCGTAGGCGCAGGCATCCTCCTCGGCCAGGAAAGCGCGCGGCGTGCCGCCCAAGGCGCGGTAGATGCCGGGCGTGGCGACAAGCTCGCCTTGGTTGAACCACCAGCCGCCTTCCTCGTGACCTCCGAGGGATTGCAAGACCAGTAAGCAGGCGGTCCAGAACAAGGCCGGCTCCGGGGGCGTCGTCGGAGCGTGCTCGTCGATCAGCTCGTCGTTCGTGGTGCCGTCGTTCATCGGCGTTCCCCTTTCATGGCCTTGGAACGCCCCCCACGCGCCACGGCCCGCCTGGCGGGGCAAGGGCGCGCCTTGGCGCGGGCCCCGGAGGCCCTTGCCCTTGCGGCGGCGGACGGCGCTGCGGCACGGCTCCCTCGTCCAACTCCTGCCATTCCCGGTCCCTTTCTCCCGGCCGGCCCGTCATCGTGCCACCCAGGCCCGCAGCCTCGCGCGCATGGCGCCGATCGGGCCGTTGATGATCGTGACCGGGGCGTCGGCGGCGATCTGGCCCATGGCGCGGAAGTCCGGCAGCCACGACGCCGCCACCCGGACATAGCGGTGCCCGCCGCAGATCGCGACGTCACGGAACGGCTGGCCCAGCTCGCGCACGAGCCGCGTCAGCACGCCCGACGGCGAGCGCGGCGGCCCATGCTGGCGAGCCGCCCGCAGCTTCGCGGCCACGCTCATGCCGGCGGTCTGCGGCAGCATGGGGTAGCAGCACCAAGCGTGACTCTCGACCATGCGGTCGGCGTCCGCGTCGGTCAGCACGCGGTCGTAGCAGGGCAGCACGTCTCGGGCGTCGCCCATGCCGAACCGGGCCGACAGGAAGCACGCGAACGCCCG
This sequence comes from uncultured Acetobacteraceae bacterium, assembly GCA_964247405.1. Taxonomy (GTDB): domain Bacteria; phylum Pseudomonadota; class Alphaproteobacteria; order Acetobacterales; family Acetobacteraceae; genus CAHJXG01. The sequence continues at coordinate 586 of CAXTUQ010000471.1, read as the reverse complement.
GCTGCCGTCCGGGTCGGCCGCGCGCAGGGTCTGCCACAGCGGACCCTGGTAGCGGTCCCGGGCGGCCAACCCCTCCTCTGTTGCCTTGCGCGCCGAGCACGCCAGGACCAGCAGCCGCGGCGGGATCGGGCACGGCGGACGCGGCGGCTCGGGATGGAGGTCCAGCACGTCCTGGCGGACCAGCTCGGCGATGCTGATGCCCCGCTTCACGGCATGCTCCCCGGCGCCAACGGGCCGACCATCGCTTCCAGACCCCTCTGACCTCGGACGTGAACCCGGCCAGCCACGCGACGGCTTCGCTGCCGTCGATCTCCGTGTCGGCCTCCACCTGGCCTCCCCAGCGGAGCAGGACGGTCGCCAGCAGGTCGAGCATGGCCGGGGCGCCGGACAGCAGGCGGGCGTAACCCTCGGCCTCCGCGCCGGCGACCTCGCCGAAACGCGCAGCGTTTGCGGCTGTGGCCACCGCCACCTCGGGGTCACCATCGGCGCGGGCCAGCCAGAAGCCGCCTCGCCCCGCGTCGCCGAACACGCTCACCGCCAGGCCGCCGTGGCTTTGCGGCAGGGCGGCGACCGCACGCAGGAGGTC
>CAXTUQ010000470.1:0-4926 GCA_964247405.1 uncultured Acetobacteraceae bacterium | reverse complement strand
CATCACGCCGCGGCCCTGCGTCACCCGGATCTTCTGGCACTGGTTGGTTTTCTGGCTGTGGCAGTAATCGCACTCGCGGCACTCGGGGGTGTACAGCGGGATGACGTGGTCGCCCTTCTTCAGGGTCCGCACGCCGGGGCCGACATCGACGACGACGCCCGCGCCCTCGTGGCCCAGGATGGCGGGGAACATGCCCTCCGGGTCGTCGCCGGACAGGGTGAACTTGTCGGTGTGGCAGATGCCGGTGGCCTTGATCTCGACCAGCACCTCTCCTTCCCGCGGCCCTTCGAGTTGCACGGTCTCGATGCTCAGCGGTTGTCCCGCTGCGAAGGCGACGGCGGCACGGACATCCAAAACACACACTCCTCAAAGTCTTGTGGCCGGCCCAAGCTAACGGAATGCGCGCACGAATCCAGTCCCGTTGGCGCTTTGCCCGAACCTGAAATGTCTTGCTGCACCGCAGCATAGAAAGATTCGTGCGGCGGGCCGGGTTTTCCGCCTCCAAGGCGTCTTGCCGGGATGCACATTGCCTGCATATGCTGAAGACCGAGCGTTCCTGTGCCGAGGCGCAAGCCTCAGCCAAGGAGCGTAACGGTCTGCCGGTCGAGCAGAATCAGTCGGCCATAAAGATCGGCCATATTCAGGAGGGATTGACGTGAGGCTCAAGAGAATTCTGCTCGGCTGTACGACGATGCTCGGCGTCGCAGCGCTTGCCGTGGGATCGCCGGCGTCCGCCAACGACGAGCTGCAGAAGCTGCAGGGCGACGCCAACCAGTGGGTCATGCCGACCGGCAACTACGCCAACCAGCGCTACAGCACGCTGGATCAGATCAACGCGACCAACGCGTCGAAGCTGCATCCGGTCTGGTCGTTCTCGACCGGCGTGCTGCGCGGGCACGAGGGTGGCCCCCTGGTCATCGGCGACACGATGTACGTGCATACGCCGTTCCCGAACAACGTCTTCGCGCTCGACCTGAACGACAACGGCAAGATCATCTGGAAGTACGAGCCGCGCCAGGACCCCAGCGTCATCGCCGTGATGTGCTGCGACACGGTGAACCGCGGCGTGGCCTACGGCGACGGCAAGATCATCCTGAACCAGGCCGATGCCACGACGGTCGCCCTCGACGCCAAGACCGGCAAGGAACTCTGGCACGTCAAGAACGGCGACGCCGCCAAGGGCGAAACCATGACGATGGCGCCGATGATCGTGAAGGACAAGGTTTACGTCGGCATCAGCGGCGGCGAGTTCGGCACGCAAGGGCGCCTCACGGCCTACAACCTCAAGGACGGCTCGATGGCGTGGAACGCCTACTCGGTCGGCCCGGACGAGCAGTTGCTGGTCGATCCCCAGAAGACGACGATGATGGGCAAGCCGATCGGCAAGGACTCGTCGCTCAGCACCTGGCAGGGCGACCAGTGGAAGACCGGCGGCGGCAGCACCTGGGGCTGGTACTCCTATGATCCCGCCACCAACCTGATCTATTACGGGACCGGCAACCCGAGCACCTGGAACCCGGTGCAGCGCCCCGGCGACAACAAGTGGTCGATGACCATCTTCGCCCGCGACGCCGACACCGGCATGGCGAAGTGGGTCTATCAGATGACCCCGCATGACGAGTGGGACTACGACGGCATCAACGAGATGATCCTGGCCGACATCCCCGTGAAAGGGAAGATGACCAAGGCGCTCGTGCACTTCGACCGCAACGGCTTCGGCTACACGCTGAACCGCGAGACGGGCGAGCTGCTGGTTGCCGAGAAGTACGACCCGGCGGTGAATTGGGCCACCCACGTCGATATGCAGACCGGCCGTCCGGAAGTCGTGGCGCAGTACTCGACGCAGCACAACGGCGAGGACAAGAACAGCCGCAACGTCTGCCCGGCCGCCCTCGGCTCCAAGGACCAGCAGCCGGCCGCCTTCTCTCCGAAAACCGGCCTGTTCTACGTGCCGACCAACCACGTCTGCATGGATTACGAGCCGTTCAAGGTGTCCTACACCGCGGGCCAGCCCTATGTGGGCGCAACGCTCTCGATGTATCCGCCGAAGGGCGACAACAACCTCGGCAACTTCATCGCCTGGGACGCCGGCCAGGGCAAGATCGTCTGGTCAGACCCGGAGCCGTTCTCCGTCTGGTCGGGCGCGCTGGCCACGGCGGGCGACATCGTGTTCTACGGCACGCTCGACGGCTACCTGAAGGGCGTCGACATCAAGACCGGCAAGGAGCTCTACCGGTACAAGACGCCGTCCGGCATCATCGGCAACGTCAACACCTACACGCACAACGGCAAGCAGTACATTGCCGTGCTGTCGGGCGTCGGCGGCTGGGCCGGCATCGGCATGGCGGCCGGGCTTGGCAACGACACCGACGGCCTGGGCGCGGTCGGCGCCTACAAGCAGTTGTCCAACTACACGCAGTTGGGCGGCGTGATGACCGTGTTCGGCCTCGACTAAGCCGACACCAGCAGAGGCCTCCGGCCGCGGGTATCCCGTGGCCGGAGCGACCTCCGGAGATTATGGATGCGTCATAAATCACTGCTGGCCGTGTCGGCGCTGGCCGGCGCCGCGCTGGCATTTGCCATTGCCGGGTCGTCCGGCGCCCGCGCAGAGAACGACCCGGTTTACCAGGTCCAGGACGGCCGGGTGGATCAGCACACGTTCAACGGCTACCGCCGCTACGGCGAGTCCTGCCTGCGGTGCCACGGCCCGGACGGCGCCGGCAGCTCTTACGCGCCGAGCCTGACCGAATCGCTCAAGAAGATGTCCTACGAGGACTTCACCAACACCATTGTCAACGGACGGCAGAACGTCACCAAGTCGCAGAACAACGTCATGCCGGCGTTCGGCACGACGGAGGACGTGGTGCTCTACCTTGACGACATCTACGGGTATCTCAAGGCCCGCTCGGACGACAAGCTGCCGCGCGGACGGCCGAAGCGCATCGGCGATGACGATAGCTGAGCGGATCGGCCCTGCCGCCCGGGTCCTGCCGTTCCTCGCCGTCATCGGCGCGCTGCTCGCCGCCCCTGCGCTGGCCCAGCGCGCCGAGCTGATCTCCCGCACCGAGCTGCGGGTCTGCGCCGACCCGCATGACCTCCCGTTCTCCAACCAGGAACGGGAGGGGTTTGAGAACAAGATCGCCGAGATCGTCGGCGCTGACCTCGACCTGCCGGTCAGCTACGTGTGGTTCCCGCAGGTTACCGGCTTTGTGCGCAACACGCTGCGCGCCCGTGAGTGCGACCTCATCATGGGCACCGTCAGCGGGGACGGGGTCGTGGACAGCACCAACCCGTACTATCACACGGGCTACATGCTCGTGACCCGCACGGCGGACGCCATCACGGCGCGGTCGGTCGGCGACCCGGCCTTGGCGTCCAAGCGGTTCGGCGTGATCGCCGCGACGCCGCCGACCGACTTGCTGCTGCGGCACAACCTGATGGACCATGTCCGTGCCTACTCGCTCCGTGTCGATACCAGGATCAGCAACCCGCCGCGCGCCATGCTGCAGGATCTGGTGGACGGGGTGATCGACGTGGCGCTGATCTGGGGTCCGCCGGCCGGCTACGCGATCACCCGGGAGCACCTGCCGCTCACCGCTGTGTTCATCGAGCCGGAGCCGGACGCGCCCCGGCTCGATTACCGCATCGCCATGGGAGTACGCGCGAACGAGCCGGAATGGCGGCGGCGGATCAACCAGGCCATCAACAAGCATAAGGCCGACATCGCCGCGGTGCTGGCGGATTACGGCGTGCCCCTGCTGAACGAGCCGGGCCAGGCCAACCCTTGAGGCGTGCGGCGGTCGTCCTGGCCGTTGTCCTGGGCGGCACGCCGGCCCCCATGCCAGTTCGTGCGGACCCCGGCGTGCCGGTGCCGGACGCCTACCGCCTGGACGACTATCGGGCGCCGGTGCCCGACACGGTGCCGGGCGCCGCCGTGCTGCACATCCCGGCGATGCAGGAGCGGGTGGCCCGGCGCGACGCGGTGCTGATCGACGTGTTGCCCGCGCCGCGCCGTCCGTCCACCATGCGCCCTAGCACCCCATGGCTGCCCGCCCGCCACCCCAGCCTGCCCGGCAGCCTGTGGTGGCCGGAAGTCGGGCGGGGCGCGCTGCCCGAATCGGTGCAGATGCGGCTGCAGCAGCGCCTGCGCGACGTGACGCGGGACGATCCCGGGCGTTTGGTGGTCTTCTTCTGCCTGGCGGATTGCTGGATGAGCTGGAACGCCGCGCGCCGGGCCGGCGAGATGGGCTTCCGCGCCGCCTGGTTCCCCGAAGGCGTGGACGGCTGGCAGGCGTCTGGCTTGCCAACGCAGGACGTCTTGCCCGAGGAGTTCGAGTAGGACCTCCAAGGATCAGCTCAATGAACTTCGACAAACTCGCCCAAGCCGTGGCTCGCAGCGCCGGACGGCCGCTGACTTTCATCGCCGCCGTCGTCCTGGTCGTCGTTTGGGGCGTCAGCGGGCCGATCTTCGGCTACAGCGACACCTGGCAGCTCGTCATCAACACCGGCACCACCATCGTCACCTTCCTGATGGTGTTCCTGATCCAGAACACGCAAAACCGCGACACGGACGCCTTGCAGGTCAAGATCGACGAGTTGCTCCGCGTGACCGAGGGCGCGCGCTTGGCGCTGCTGAACCTTGAGGAGATGAAGTCGGACGACTTGGAGCGCATCAAGCAGGGCTTCGTCGATCTGGGCCGGCGCAGCAAGGGGGAGGGGGACGATCCCAGCCGCTCCTCGACCGCGGGGACCTAACCCGCCAGCCCGCGCTGCAGCGCCTGCGCCAGGGTGCCCAGCTTCGCCTCCATCTGCACGGGAACCTCGCAGGCGTAGCGGATGGTGCGTTCGATCTCCTCGTACTCGCGGATCAGGAACGCCCGGCGGCCCACGACCTCCTCGCGCTGCGCGGCGGGCGCGTCGGGCGGC
>CAXTUQ010000469.1:0-4953 GCA_964247405.1 uncultured Acetobacteraceae bacterium | reverse complement strand
GCGCGTCCGCGGCCCAATGCAGGCGGTAGGTGAAGCCGTGCTCGCTGCGGGCCAAGAGCGGCTGCTTCGGGCGCCAGAAGGCGACGATGTTGTCGTGCACCTCGTCCTTGGTAGGGATCTCCACCAACTGCACCACGCCCTCGCCCCAATCGCCGATCGGCTCGACCCACAGGCTCGGGCGCTTGTCGTAGCGCGCTTCCAGGTCCTCGAAGTCGCGCAGCGACCGCGTGCGTTGCATCAGGCCGAAGCCGCGCGGGCTGGCGTCGGCGAACTGGCTGACCTGCAGGGCCTGCGGGTTGGCGACCGGCCGCCACAGCGCCTCGCCGCGCCCGGTCAGCATCATCAGCCCGTTGCTGTCATGCACCGCCCGGCGGTAGTCGTCGGCGCCGCCGCGGTCCAGCGCGTTGAACAGGAACATGCTGGTCAAGGTGGCGATGCCGGCCTGGGCGATGTCCTCGCGCGGGAACAGCGTCAGCTCCACGTCGAAGATTGTGTCGTCGCCGGGCCGGATGGAGAAGCGCACGGCTGCCGCGGCGCTGGGGCTGTCGAGCAGGCCGGTGACGACGATGCTGCGGGTGCCGGGCTGCGGGCGTTCGAGCCAGAACGCCTTGAACGCCGGGAACTCCTCGCCGCCGGGGTCGGCGGTTTTGATCGACAGGCCGCGGGCGGACAGGCCGTACAGCAGGCCGCGGCCCACCGCGCGGAAGTAGCTCGCGCCCAAGAACACGGCAACCTCGTCCATCGTGTCCGCCCGGTTGATCGCGCCATGCAGGCGGAACCCGGCATAGCCGAGGTCATCGTCCCCCATGCGCTGTGCTGTGCCGAAGTCGAACTGCCCGGGCCGGTAGCGCAGCGGCCGGGCCTGGCCGTCGGCGACTTCGTATAAATCCACGCGGTTGGCATACAGCGAGCCGCGGTGGAAGAACTGCGCCTCGAACGGCAGGCCGGCGCCGCGCCACAGCGATTGCGCCGGGTCGAAGCGGATGCTGCGGTAGGCGTCATAGGTCAGCTTGGCCAGCGCGTCCGGCAGCTTGGTGTCCAGCGGCCGGAACGCGGCGGCCCCGAGGGCGCGGGCCATCGTCCGCACCGTTTGCGCATCGAAGGGCTGGGCCTCCGGCTCCGCCGCCCGCAGCCCGGCCCGGGGCGCAAATCCCGCCGCCAAGGCGCCCGCCATCAATCCCCGTCGCCGCATGGGTGTTCCCGGCCTCGTCTGGTTGCGTCCGGCCTGGACTTGGCTAGGCCTTAAGGCCCATGAATGCCGCGGGATTGCGGCGGCATCATGGTTCACGTCCTTTGATCCCAAGGCCACCTCGTCAATGATCCGCCCCGGGGATCCGCCCCGGGCCGCGGGCGATGTCCCAGGAGGACACGATGCTTAAACGCCGAACGCTGGTGCTGAGCGCCGCGGCGGCTCCGTTCGGACGTCTCGCCGCGGCCCAATCGGGCGAACCGCTCCGCATCGGCTGGCTTGCGGCGCTGACCGGGCCAAGCTCGGCGCCGGCCGTCGGCTTCAACCGCGGGGTGACGCTCGCCGCGGCCGAGCTGAACGCGGGCGGCGGCGTGCGCGGGCACCGGGTCGAACTCGTCACCCGGGACACCCAGGGCGACCCGGCCCGCGCGGCGAACGCGGCCAAGGACCTTATCAGCCACGCCAAGGTCCATGCCATCTGGGGACCGGCCAACTCCAACGAGGCGCTGGCGGTCCTGCCGATCGTGGCCCGCGCCGCCATGCCCTGCCTGCACCCCTGCGTGACCGACAGCCTGATCGACCCGGCGAAGTACCCGAGCGTCTTCCGCATCGCGCCCAGCAGCGGCCAATGGGACGAGGCGGTGCGCGGCTACGTGCTGGACACGCTCGGGGTGCGCGAGGTCGCGGTGTTCGGCGACACCTCGGTCTATGGCACGGGCGCCGTCGCGGCCTCGGCGGCGGCGTTCAGATGGGACGGCGCCCATGTCGTGAGCCAATCGCTGATCGACGCGACCCGGCCCGACGTGACGCCCGACATGCTGCACGCCCGGGCCGCCGGCGCCGAGGTGCTTGTAGTTTGGAGCGCCAGCGTCGGCCTGCTGTCCCGCCTGATGAACGTGCGCCGGACGCTGCGTTGGAACGTGCCCATCGTGGGGCATCCCTCGCTCGGCGCCGACGAGATCCGCGGCCTGCTGGACCGGCCCGGCAACTGGGAGCGGGTGTTCACCGTGGGCTGCCGGGGCTGCAGCGTCGGCGAGGACGGCAAGCTGCCGGAGCGGAGCCAGGCCTTCGTCGCCAAGCTCGCCGCCGCGAAGGTGGCGCTGCGCGACACGAGCCTGTGGTGGGTCGCCTGCGGCTACGACGCCGTGTGCCTGGTCGCGGCCGCGGTGGAAAGCAGCGGTGCCAGCACGCCGGACGCGATCACCGAAGCCTGGAACTGGACGACCGCGTTTCCCGGCGTGTTCGGCGACTACAGCTTCGACCCCGGCAACCACAACGGCTTTCCGCAGGCGGAGGTGGTGATGACGGCCGCCAACTCGCAGCGCAACGGCGCGTTCGCCTTGGCATCGAGCGTCACTTAACCTGGCCGTACCGGCCTCCACCGTCGCGTCCAGGCGTCACGTATAGCATAACGGTCTCGCCGTCACGGGCGGTGGGCTTCGGGTTGACCGGCGGTCGTTACGGGATATACCGTCGCGGCGCCGTCCCGGCATTTCGGCAGCACCCGACCGAACAAAGGCCGCGCTTGACCCAACCCGACGCCAACAGCCTGCCGGACTTCACCGGGCACGGCTACCTCCAGGTGCTGCAAACCCTGCACGAGGTTTTGCAGCCGCGGAACTACCTGGAGGTCGGCACATGCACCGGCGAGAGCCTGGCGCTTGCCGGCTGCGCCTCGCTCGCGGTTGATCCCAAATTTTCGTTCGAGGACATCCAGCTCGTGCGGCGCATCGTGTCGAAGCCGCGCCTGCTGCTGTTCCGCATGGAATCAGACTTGTTCTTTCAGCGGCACGACCCTTCCGCGCTGCTGGGCGAGGAGGTGCAGCTTGCCTTCCTCGACGGGATGCATCACTGCGAGTTCCTGCTGCGCGACTTCATCAACACCGAGCGCCACTGCGCCCGGAACTCGGTCATCGTCCTGCATGACTGCCTGCCTGTCGAGGAGCCGATGGCCGACCGCGACTCCTTGTCCCGCCCGTCCGTCGAGCCGCATCGCCGGTGGTGGTGGGCCGGCGACGTGTGGCGCACCGCGCGGCTGCTGCGGCACGCGCGGCCCGACCTGTCCTTCACCACGCTGGACGCGCCGCCGACCGGCCTGGTGCTCATCACCAACCTTGATCCGGCCTCCACCGCGCTTGCCGACCGCTACGACGAGCACGTGCGGACCATGCTGGGCTGGTCGCTGGCCGGGGTCGGCCTGCAGCAGCACGTCGCCGACATGCAGGTGGAGCGGACGAGCGACTACGTGACCTCGGAGCAGCTCGCCACCCGGTTCCGGCTCTGACCCGGCACCATCCACGGCCCGGACCGCCACGAAACCGCCCAACAAGAATCAACAAAGGATTTGATACGGAAAATCCGCGACGTGAGAAGATGTCCGTGATCGAATGGTCCGGGACGACATCATGCCAGCCAACGCTGCATCCGCCTCCGAATCGCTCATCATCGGCGTGAACGGCGACAGCTCAGGCGACGACCTGATCCGGGTTGAGTCCTCCGTCACGTTCAACTGGGTTCCTGATCCCGGCAGCCAGTTCACCGACCATCGCACCGGCTTCGGCTACAACGAGGACGGCTCCGAATACACGGCCGACACCACGACCACCGGCCTGAGCCATGCGGCCGGCAGCATGACCTTCACCGGCGTGTCATCCAGCGCCCCGTTCCAGGCCGTGCCAACCGCGCTCAGCTTCCAGTTCGACGACGCTTGGCCGGTGTCCGGACTGGAGCTTTAGGGCGACGGCTACTCCTGGAACCCGGCTACGGACATGCTCGGAGGCGGCACGTACTCCCAGTGGGATGACACGATCATGGCTGAGTTCGACGCGAACGCCGCGTCCCTGAACGGCTTCCATTGGAGCGGCGACTTCAGCATCCAGGAACAAGGGCACTGGGCGTTGGCGCCCGACCCGCAGAACGTCGAGGCGTTCGGGGGCGCAGGCAACGACACGATCTACGGTGGCCAGGGCAACCAGCTCCTTTCCGGGGACGACGGGAACGATGCCCTGTTTGCCGGCATCGGCACCGACACGCTGCTCGGCGGCGCTGGCCGCGACGCGCTCCATAGCGGGGCCGGGGCGCAGATCCTGGACGGCGGCGCGGGCGACGACACGATCCAGGGCGGCTTCGGCAATCAAAGCCTGACGGGCGGCGACGGGCGAGACCTGCTGCAGGCCGGCACTGGCAAGCAAACGGTGCTCGGGGGCGCCGGCAACGACATGATCCGCGGCGGGGTGGGCGCCCAATTGCTTGTGGGCGACGACGGGGACGACCACATCCAGGCCGGCAGCGGCAACCAGACGTTGCTGGGCGGCGCCGGCCATGACGTGTTCGCCCTCGGCAACGGCGTCCAGGGCCGGATCGTCATCGGCGACTTCACGCCGGGCCAGGATCGGATCGAGGTCGCACGTGGGATCAACGGACTTGCCTTGAGCACCCCGCACGACATCGCGGCGCACCTGTCGGGCAATGGGCCTGGCAATGCGGTGCTCGATCTTGGCGGCGGCGCGACCGTCACGCTGTCCCACATCTCGGCTCAGCGCGTGGAGGCGCACCTGCCGGACTGGTTCAAGGTCGTCTGACCTACCCCGCCGCTTCCAGCGCCTCCTCCGCCGCCATCCACGCGCTTTCCGCCGCCGCGAGCTCGCGCCCGATCGCCGCCAGGCGCTGGTTCGCCTCCGTCACCGCTTGCGACTGGCCCGGCGCGTATAAGGCCGGGTCGGCGAGCCGCGCCTCGATGCGGGCGCGCTCGGCTTCCAGCTTGG
>CAXTUQ010000468.1:0-4954 GCA_964247405.1 uncultured Acetobacteraceae bacterium | reverse complement strand
AACCCGAGCCGACCAAACTCACAACTGAGTCAACTTCATACGATCCCGCTCTAGCCCGCCCGCCGCAGTGCCCGACCTACCGTCCAGGGGTAGACCTGCAAGCCGCTTTTCTAGGTCAAGCCCGCGAAATCGCGGAGCGAATTGCGCGAGGTTGCGGCACCGCGCAAGCGTCAGGTGGTTGTTCTCGCCCCCAGCAGGTCCGGCAGCGCCGCCTCAACCGCGCCGGTGATGCGCGGCGCGGGGTCGCCGCCCATCCGCTTGGCTGCCGCCGTCGCACTCGCCCTCCATCGCTGCCAGCACGCGGCTGCGGACTTTCCGAGCGCTACGCCAGCGCTGCAGCATGCTTCACGACCGACTGCACCACCTTGCGCAGTGATGGGTCACCTAGCAAACGGCGCTGCGCGATCGGCGATCTGTTCCTTGGAACCTACAAATCCGCACAGAACATGGCCGGCCGCGTGTCCATCTTTGATTGGATAAGTGCCCTCAAAATGGTTCGTTAAAACAACGAAACAGCAAGCACGGATCGATGACCCAGGACGAACTCGACGGCAGCATCGATCACCAGGCGTCACCACCGCCTTCTGTAACGAAGGTCGATCCGGCTGACAGGTACCGGCCCACTCCGCCGAGTGTACGCATTAATGCCCGTTTCCAGGCCGCCTTGAATGCGGCGCTGTGACAGAACCACGTACCGTTGCTGTCTGAACTGTCGGTTGCCAACGCGGGCGAGGAGTCGTTGGGGGACATCGAGATCGAACTCGGCTGCCAACCACCTGTCCTGCGCTCCCAGACATGGCGGGCCACGGGACTGGCGCCCGGCCAGCTCCGAACCTTCAACGATCTCGACGTTCCCGTCGACGGGCCGTTCCTGTCGGGCTTGTCGGAGGCGACCCTCGGCACGGTGTCTCTTGTTGCCCGCAGCGGGGCGAACTTATTGGCGAGTTCACGCAGGACATCCGCATCCTCGCCCACAACGAGTGGGGCGGCACGGCGGGCATCCCCGACATCCTCGCCGCCTTTGTCCAGCCGAATGACCCGGCGGTCGCCCGCATCATCCACGATGCCTCCGACCTGCTGCGAGCCAGCGGGAAGATGGACTCGTTCGAAGGCTACCAGGGAAGCAAGACCCGCGTCTGGGAGCAGGTGCAGGCGATCTGGGGCGCAGTCTGCCGGATGGACGTGCGCTACATCAACCCGCCGCCGTCCTTTGTCGGAGGCGGCCAGCGTATCCGCACGGCACGGCAGATCGGCGAGGAGCGGCTGGCGACTTGCCTTGACCTGGCGGTGCTGTTCTGCTCCTGCATGGAGGCGGCCGGGCTGCGGCCTCTGATCGTGCTGCAGCGGGAGCACGCCTTTGCCGGCGTGTGGCTGTCGAAAGGCGATTTCGGGACATCCACCGTTGACGATGCGCCGGGGTTGCGGACGCGGCTGAAGCTCGACGACCTCAAGCTGTTCGAGACAACGGGCGCGACCCATCCCCGCAAGCCAAGCTTCCAGCAGGCGACGCTCGCCGGCGCGGTCCATGTCGAACCGGAGAAGGACGTCGAGTTGAAAGTTTGATCGACATTCACCGTGCCCGCCAGCGGCGCATCCTGCCGTTGGCCAGCGCCGCGACTGGCTACGCGTTCCAGGCCGGCGCTGAGGTGGCCGGAGCCGTGCTGCCGGCCATCGAGGACGCGCCGCCGTTGCGCGACGACATGCCGGCCGCCGAGGAAGCGCCGCCCGCAACAGCGGAGGACCGGCTGGCGCGCTGGCGCAAGCGGCTGCTGGACCTGTCTGGCCGCAACCGGCTGCTGAACCTGCCGGCATCCAGCCGCCAGGTGCTATGGGTGGACTGCCCCGACCCGGCCAAGCTCGAGGACCGGCTGGCGGAGATACGCGGCCGGGGCCGCGCCGCGCCGCTGAGGTTCCGCCCCTGGCCCGACCTGATGACCGGGGCCGACCCGCGCAGCGCGGCCCTGCACCGCAACCGGCTGCAGGAAGACGCCAATCTCTCCTTCGCACGGGAGGCCATGGCCAAGGGCGAACTGGTGGTGGGCCGGGACGAGGCGGCGCTGCAGGCTGCCCTGACCGAGATCTACCGCAAGTCGCGCGCCGACCAGCAGGAAGGCGGCTCGAACACGCTGTTCCTGACAATCGGGACATTGCTGTGGAACCAAAAGGATCGCGACACACCCTACCGGGCGCCGCTGGTCCTGGTGCCGGTCATGCTCGAGCGGCCGACGGATTGAGCGGTTCCGTATCCTGGACGCGCGCATGCTGGACCTGTCCAGCCGTTTCGCCCGGGCGCGCATCGCCTCCGCCATCCCGAACGCGGTGGCGCGCCAGGCTGACCCCAAACGAGCTGACCTGGCACTGTCGCAGCCGGCACGAAAGCCTGATTGCCTTCTCCAACCAGGTTTACTACGGCGGCCGGCTGGTGACCTTCCCATCCCCCGTCACCCGGGACGACGCGGTGTGCTTCCGCCACATCGCCGACGGCGTTTACGCCCGGGGTGCCGGACGCATCAACGAGCGTGAAGCCAGGGCCGTGCTGGCCGAGGCCTTGGCCGTGCTGTGTGCGCCCGAACCTCGTTCTTTGGGCATCGTCACATTCAACGCCGAGCAGCAAACTTTGATCGAGGACCTGCTCGACAAAGCACGGCGCGATGACCCGTCGCTTGAGCGGCATTTCGGCGACGATGTGGCCGAACCGGTCCTGGTCAAGAACCTCGAAGGCATCCAGGGCGAAGAGCGCGACGTGATGCTGTTCTCCCTGACCTACGGCCCGGATGCGACAGGGCGCATCGCGCTCAATTTCGGGCCGCTCAACCTTTCGGGCGGCGAGCGGCGGCTGAATGTCGCTGTGACGCGGGCACGGGAACGGCTCGAGGTGTTCGGCAGCGTGCGGGCGGAGCAGTTGGATCTGTCGCGGACGGGTGCTGCAGGCGTCCGGCATCTCAAGCAGTTCCTGCTCTTCGCCGAGCACGGGGCGAGATCCTTCGCCACAGCCGAAGGTTCCCAGGGCGATCACGAAAGCCCGTTCGAGGTGGAGGTTGCCGAGCGTCTGAGGCGGTTGGGATGGACAACACACCCGCAGGTCGGCGTGTCCGGCTTCCGGATCGACCTCGGCGTCGTCGATCCGGATGCCGCCGGAAGCTACCTCGCCGGCGTGGAATGCGACGGCGCCACCTATCACCGGGGCGCCACCGCGCGGGACCGCGACCGGTTGCGGCAGCACGTGCTGGAGACGCTGGGTTGGCGCATCCTACGCATCTGGTCCACAGACTGGTGGACCAATGCCGCGCGGGAAGCGGACAGGCTGCACAGACAACTCAGCGACGTGCTGGAGAAGGCACGCGCCGTACGAACCAAGTCGCAGGCTCCATCAGGCACGAGCGACGTGCCCCCATGCTTGAACTGAGCCGCCGGACAACAGCGGGGCGACGAGGCCTGACGAAACCGGTCTCCTGCCTTGGCCCAAACGAACATGGGGACAAGACTGGGACATATTAAGTGTAACTCAAAATAAACTAGGGCGTGTCGTCAATTGAGCCAGACCAAGGTGGCGGCCAGGTGGATGCCGCCGAGGAAGTTTCGGGCGGTTTTGTCGTAGCGGGTTGCTATGGCCCGGAAATGCTTGAGCTTGGCGAAGAAGTTTTCGATCAGGTGACGCGCTTTGTAGAGATCTCGGTCATGATCTCTGGCGACCTTGCGGTTGGCCTTGGACGGGATGACCGTCTCCTTGCCCGCTTCGGCAAGAGGTTCAATCACCCGCTTGTCAGCGTCGAACGCCTTGTCGGCGATCAACGTGTCTGCGTCCATGTTCGGGAGCAGATGGTCGGCACCAACCAGGTCATGGGTCTGGCCTCCGGTCAGGAAAAACCCGGTGGGATTGCCCAGCGCATCGACGATGGTGTGGATCTTGGTGCTCAGCCCTCCTCGGGAGCGTCTGATTGCCTGGTCCTGCCCGGCTTTTTTGGGGCGCCGGCGCTATGCTGATGAGCACGCACGACGGTGCTGTCGATCATGGCATATTCGTTGTCGGCGTCTGCCGCCAAGTCTCTGAAAATCTTCTCCCACATCCCCGACTTGGACCACCGGCTATGTCGGCGATGCACGTTCTTCCAGCCGCCAAACCGCTCAGGCAGGTCGCGCCAGGGAATGCCAGCCCGGTAGCGGTAAAGCACCGCCTCGATGAACAGCCGGTTGTCCGCCGCATTGACCCCGACATGGCCTCCGCGCCCAGGCAGCAGCCCGCAAATACGCTCCCATTGGTCATCGCGCAGGCCATAGCGTCGCATCGGTCAACTCCAGAGTGGCCGACCGCTTATGCATCAAAGAAAGCGCCGCGCCAGAATGTCCTGAATAACGACACGCCCTAGTAAAACCAACAAGTTAAGCTTATAATTTGGCGGAGAGAGTGTCCGCATGATGACTGTCCGCCAGCGTTCCGGCTTGTGCAATAACTCTCGAGATGACAGTTATTTAACTGGCCTCGTTGTTCGCACATGTTCGCACTGGTGCTGCAACATCCGCAATGGTAACGTATACCCGGATGTATACCAGTAGAGTTAGGCGGACGGATGATCGGGAAGCTATCAGCGGCCAAGATGCGCGCGGCCAAGGTGGGGCACCACGGCGACAGGGGCGGACTTTGGCTCCGGGTTCGGGTGGTGAAGGCCCAGCCGCCCAAAACAAAGGATACCGTTCAACGCTCTTGGGTGTTCCGTTACGCGCGGCACGGCGTTGCGCACTCCATGGGCCTTGGAACCGTCGAGGACGTCACCTTGGCCGAAGCGCGGGACAAGGCCCGGGACTGCCGCCGCGCGCTCCAGGACGGCCTAGACCCTATCGCACAGCGCCGAGCGGCCAAGGGTGCTGCCGCGGGGATCACGTTCAAGGATGTGGCGGAGCCTCGACTTTCCGCGACTGAGGCCGCGTAGCAGATGGTGTTTGTGGGCCTTTGCAG
>CAXTUQ010000467.1:0-4958 GCA_964247405.1 uncultured Acetobacteraceae bacterium | reverse complement strand
CATGGCTCCACCTTCTCAGGAGTTGAAGCCTCCGGCAAACCCGGGACGGTTCAGTCAACAACCTGGCGTTTATACTCCTCCGTGTAGGATTGCGGCCTTGACCCCTGCGACCCGGCGACCCGCTTCTCCATCGAACACCTCCGCCTCAATCTTGCCTCGGGATGTCCACCAAAGCGACGGAGGTTCAAACGCTCTCAGCGAGATCCTCCGTTGATCATGAAGCATTGCTTGGTGATCGCCCGGCTGTCATCGGCCGCCAAGAACAGGGCGAGGTCCGCGACATCCTCCACGGTGATCAAGTCGGGCAGGCACTGACGCGAAAGCAGGTCCGTGATCCGACTCTCGTCCTGGAACCACAGGCGGCGCTGCCGTTCGGTCAGCACCATGCCGGGTGCGATCGCGTTGACGCGGATGCGGGCGGGGCCGACGTCGCGTGCAAGGCTGTTGGTGAAGCCGACGACGGCCGCCTTTGCTGCCGCATACACCTCCATCTCGCGCCCACCGCCCATCCACGCGACCGAACTCATGTTCACGATCGCGCCGCCGCCCTGCGCTCGCATCGATGGCAGCACCGCACGGCAGGCGAAAACGACGTGGCGAAAGTTGACGCTCATGCCCTCCTCGAACTCCGCTTCCGTCAGAGTATCGAAGTTCATGCGCGTGTCACGGGCGGCGTTGTTCACCAGCACCTGCGCCGGGCCGAGCGCCGCTTCCGCCTCGGCGAGCGCCGCCGTCAGCGCCGGGACATCCCGCAGGTCACAGGGCAGGAACAGCGCACCTGTCTCGGCCGCCAACGCCTTGCCCTCCGGAACCGCTGTGTCCAGGAATGCGACGCGCGCGCCGTTGCGCACGAAGCCACGCACGAAGGCGGCGCCGATGCCGCTCGCGCCGCCGGTGATGATGGTTGTCCGGCCGGCCAGGCTTTCGTAGTTCGCGCGCTTCAAGCGATCAGCCTTTCGGATTGGGGATCGAACACGCAGAGCTTGCGCATGTCGACTGCGAACCGGCTGCGCCGGCTGAGCGGCAGATCGGTGTCGGGTGCCACACGCGCGATGACCTGCTCTCCACCTAAGCGCAGCAGCGCCATCGTCTCGGCCCCCGTCGGTTCCGTCATTTCCACCGTCGCCTCCAGCAGCAGTGGGGCGCTCTCGCCGTCGCCGAAGCGGCGCCGCGCCTCGGCGATGCACTCGGGCCGGATGCCGAGCACGACCGGCGCGTCGCGATAGGCTTGCAGCCGAAGGTCGTTCCCTGCCGGCAGGGGCAGACGGATCTCCTCCACGCCGCTGCCGATGATGGCCCATGGCGCGCCGTCGATCGCCGCCAGCCGCGCCGGCAGCGTGTTCATCGGCGGTGCGCCCATGAAGCGCGCGACGAACAGGTTGGCCGGCCGGTTATACACCGTATCAGGGTCGGCGAATTGCTGCACCACGCCGTGGTGCATCACGGCAATGCGCGTCGCCATCGTCATCGCTTCCACTTGGTCATGGGTGACATAGATGATGGTCGCGCCGATCCGCCGGTGCAGCAGCTTGATCTCGGCGCGCATCTCCACCCGTAGCTTCGCATCGAGGTTGGACAGCGGCTCGTCGAACAGGAACAGCTTCGGGTCGCGCACCAGCGCCCGGCCCATCGCCACGCGCTGGCGCTGGCCGCCGGAGAGCTGGCCCGGGCGGCGCTTCAGCAACGGCTCGATCTGCAGCAACCGGGCCACGTGCGCCACCGCCTCGTCCCGCCGGGCCCGCGGCACGCCGCGGCACTCCATGCCGAAGGTGACGTTCTGCCGCACCGTTATCGACGGATAGAGCGCGTAGGACTGGAACACCATCGCGATGTCGCGGTCCTTGGCCGGCACGCCGTTCATCAGCCGGCCGCCGATCTCGACCCGTCCGGCGCTGTGCGTATCGAGACCCGCCACGATGCTCAGCAGCGTCGACTTCCCGCACCCGGACGGGCCCACAAGCACGATGAACTCGCCGTCTTCGATCTCGAGGCTTACATCCTTCAAGACATCCAGCAGGCCGAACCGCTTGCCAATGTTGAACAGGGTGACCGCAGCCATCGTTCCTCCTACTTCACCGCGCCGATGGTCAGGCCGCGCATGAAATATCGCCCTCCCAACAAGTAGATCAGCAGCGTTGGCAACGCCGCGAGCAGCACGGCCGCGCTTTGGACGCCATACTGAGGCGTCGTCGTCACCGTGGCGCTGATGCCGATCAGCGCCGCCGTCACCGGCTGCTGCTCGCCCCCGACGAACGTGGACGCGTAAAGGAACTCGTTCCAGATGCCGGTGAACTGCCAGATGACCGTCACGATCAGGATCGGCGGCGACAACGGCAGCACGATGCGCCAGAAGATTCTGTAGAACCCGGCGCCGTCGATCCGCGCTGCCTTTATCAGGTCTTGCGGGATCGAGACGTAGTAATTGCGGCAGAACAGCGTCGTGAAGCTCAACCCCTGGATCGTGTGGATCATCACAAGGCCCGCGATGCTGCCCGAAAGCCCGGTGTCGCGCAGCACGATCGTCCACGGGATCAGGCGCATCTGCTCGGGCAGGAACACGCCCAGCGTGACCAGGCCGAAGATGAGGCCGTCGCCACGGAACCGCCAGAGCGCGATCGCATAGCCCGCAAGCGCGCCGAGCAACGTGGAGATGATCGTCGCGGGAATCGCCATCTTGGCGGAGTTGGCCATGAACGGCGCGATGCCGGTGCAGTGCTCGGCGATGCAGAGGCTGCTCCACGCGACGGCAAAGTTGCTGAAATCGAGGTGCTGCGGCCAGCCGATCAGCGAGCGCTGCGCCATCTCGGCGTTGGAACGCACCGACGTGAGGACGGTAACGACGAGCGGGGCGAGGAAGAACGCGGCGAGCAGGAACAGCGCCGCGTATACCGCCACCCTCGGCCAGGCCACGGTGCGGCTCACGCCCGCTCCCGCCGGACGCGCCGGTAGATGGCATAGGGCACGAACACGACGAGCAGGGCCAGCAGCATCAGCACCGCGGCCGCCGAGCCGCGGCCAAGCTGGCCACGCTGGAACATGAAGTCGTATACGACCGTCGCCGGCAGGTTGGTCGCGATCCCCGGGCCGCCGCCGGTCAAAGCGCGCACGAGGTCGAACGTCTTGATGGCGTTCTGCAGCAGGATGACCATGACGGCCACGAAGATCGGTCCCATGGACGGCAGCACGACCCGGCGATAGATGCGCGCGGGCTTGGCGCCGTCGATCTGCGCGGCCTTGACGATCTCGGGGTCGACCGAGCGGAGCCCGGCGAGGAACAGCGCCATCGCGAAGCCCGCCGCCTGCCACGCACCCGCGATCACCAGCGTGTAGATCGCGCGGTCGCGGTCGATCAGCCAATCGAAGGTGAAGCCGCTCCAGCCCATGTCGCGGACCAGCTTCTGGATGCCGAAGCCCGGGTTCAGCAGCCAACTCCAGATCGTGCCGTTGACGACGAACGAGACCGCCATCGGGTAGAGGAAGATGGTCCGCCAAATGCTCTCGCCTCGCACGCGCTGGTCGAGCAGGATTGCGAGCAGCAGGCCGAGCGCCGTCGCGAGCGCGACGAAGCACACGCCGAAGACGACGACGTTGGTGTACGCCACCGAGAAATTCCGCGTCGCCATGACCGACGCGTAGTTCTTCATCCCAACGAACCCGGCTTCCGGCAGCAACGTGGACGGCGTGAACGAGATCCAGGCCGTCCAGAGCGTGAACAGCACCACGTGCCCGGCCGAGAGAACAAGCGGCGGCCAGATCGCCAGCATCGGCAACAATCCCGTCAGCCGCCGCCGGACGGCGGGTACGGCCGGCGCCTCGCGGGCCGCGAGCGGGAGTGTCGCGACCGGCAAGGCGTGCTCGCCGGGCACCCTGTCAGCGCTCGCTGTCGACGGCGTCCACGAGCCGCTGCTGGGCCTCCTTGGGCGAAAGGTCGCGGTTGTGGACAAACTCGGTCAGCACGTCGATCATCGCCGCGGCGATCTGGTTGGTCTGCGCCATGTTGTGCGCCAGGCTCAGCACGACCTGGCCCGACGCGACGGACGCCTTGAGGCCCTCGGCGCTGTTGCGCTGCCCATCCGACCAGCCGGGGCCGCTGAGGTCGGCGTCGGTTTGCAATGGGATCGACCCGGTGATCTGGGAGTACATCTTCTGCGTCGGCAGCTGCATGATCAGGTTGGCCATCAGCCGTTGGCCGGCCTACAGGTCCTCTGCCCGCTGTTTCCAGAAGATGAAGGCGTCGGCGTTCATGATGTAGGCGGCGCGGCCGTTGTCCTGGGGTGCCGGGCCGCTGATGAAGTCGTCGAAGGTGAAGCCGCCGTTGATGATGTTGCCCTGCGCCCAGTCGCCCATCAGGACCATGCCCATCTCGCCGCGGGCGAACGGGGCTACCTGCACGCTCCAGCTCTGGGCCGCGATGTTGGGGTTCATGGCGTCCGCAAGCCGGCGGGTTTGCTCGAAGGCGGCCAGCACTTCCGGCCCCTTCAAGGTGCCCGCGTCCAGCTCCATTACCGCTTTGCGATAGGCGGCCGGGCTGATGCCGTTCAGCGCGATCTCCCACTTCATGCCGTCATCCCAGCGGATGCCGCCGTTCGCCAGCGGCACGATGCCGGCCGCCTTCATCTTGTCCGAAAGCGCGTTGAACTCGGCCCAGGTCTTAGGCAGCGCGGCGGCGCCGACCTTGTCCATCGCCTTCTTCGACGCGAACAGCGTGTTGATGCGGTAGAGCTGCAGCGGCAACGCGATCCAGTGTCCGGCGGGCTTGTGCAGCCGGGCCAGCTCGGGGGCGACGAACGCCTCGTAGTTCGCCGCGGCGACCAGGCTGTCCAGGTCGTTGGTGGGCGCGATCTTCGACCAGGCGGCGATCTCCGGCCCTTTGAGCTGTGATACCAATTGCCACAACTGCTGACTCTGATGTGCTCCCTGGCGTGGCTGAGGTGTGATTGCCTTCCGGTCCGTTTGGC
>CAXTUQ010000466.1:0-4972 GCA_964247405.1 uncultured Acetobacteraceae bacterium | reverse complement strand
GTCCCATCCAGCGCCCGCCGGTACACCCCCGCCGCAATCGCCGCCCAGCGGAACAGCGAGAACGCGATGAAGAACTCCAAGTCAGGCACCCCGTCGCGCCCGGTGCGGCGGCAGTAGGCCTGCACGTAATCGGCCTCCGTCGGCCGCCCCGGCACCTCCCGCCCCGCGATGCCCTGCACCTCCGGCGGCAGGCGCCAGGCCAGGCAGCTATACGCCAAGTCCGCCAGCGGGTGCCCAAGCGTCGCCAGTTCCCAATCCAGCACCGCGGCGACCCGCGGCTCGTCCGGGTGGATGATGAGGTTGCCGAGGCGGTAGTCGCCGTGCGCGACCGTCGTCTCGTCCGGCACCGGCGCGTGCGCCTTGAGCCAGGTCATCAGCCGGTCCATCGCCGGCTCCTCCCCCACCCGCGCGCCCGCGTACTGCTTGGACCAGCGGTCGATCTGGCGGCCGATGTAGTTCTCCGGCCGGCCGAAGCCCTCCAGCCCGGCCTGCCGCCAATCGACGCCGTGCAGCAGGGCCAAGACGCGGCCCATGTCGTCGTAGATCGCGGCCCGGTCGGCGGGGCTGACGCCGGGCAAAGTGCGATCGGGGAAAACGCGGCCCGGCTGGTAGTCCATGACGAAGAACATCGTGCCGATGATGCCCTCGTCCGTGCACAGCAGATGCACGGCCGGCACCGGCACGCCGCTGTCCCGCAGCGCGCCCAGGATGCGGTACTCCCGGTCCACCGCGTGCGCCGAGGGCAGCAGCGTGCCAGGCGGCTTCTTCCGCAGCACGTACTCCCCGGAAGCGGCCTGGAGGTGGAACGTCGGGTTGGACTGCCCGCCCTGGAACTGCCGGACCGCGCACGGCCCGGCGAAGCCCGGCAAATGCCCGGCCAAATAACGCTCCAGCGCCGCCTCGTCGAAGCGGTGGTTCGGCAGCACCGGCACCAGCACCGGCGAGCCGTCGGCTACCCCGGCCGCCGGCGCCGTCATGCGTTCGGCCGCTCGGGCTTGTACTTCGCAAGCTCCAGCCGCCCGAGCTGGTGGCGGTGCACCTCGTCCGGCCCGTCCACGATGCGCAAAGTGCGGGCAATCTTGTACATGGACGCCAGCGCGAAGTCGTCAGTCACCCCACCCCCGCCATGCGCCTGGATCGCCCAGTCGATCACCGCGCAGGCCATGGCGGGCACGGCGACCTTGATGGCGGCGATCTCGCGCCGGGCCTCCTTGTTGCCCACCTCGTCCATGCGCCAGGCGGCGTGCAGCACCAGAAGGCGCGCCTGGTCGATCTTGATGCGGCTTTCGGCGATGCGCTCGATCATCACGCCCTGCTCGGCCAGCGGCTTGCCGAACGGGCGGCGGCTCAGCGCGCGCTTGCATGTCATCTCCAGAGCGCGCTCCGCCATGCCGATGGCGCGCATGCAGTGATGGATGCGGCCCGGTCCCAGGCGCCCCTGCGCGATCTCGAAGCCGCGGCCCTCCCCCAGCAGCACGTTTTCCACGGGCACCC
Source organism: uncultured Acetobacteraceae bacterium (assembly GCA_964247405.1). Lineage (GTDB taxonomy): Bacteria > Pseudomonadota > Alphaproteobacteria > Acetobacterales > Acetobacteraceae > CAHJXG01. The sequence continues at coordinate 3,478 of CAXTUQ010000466.1, read as the reverse complement.
GCACGTCCTCGAACAGGATCTCGGCATGGCCGTGCGGCGCGTCGTCGTAGCCGAATACCGGCAAATGGCGCAGCACCTGGACGCCGGGCGTGTCGCGCGGCACCAACACCATGCTCTGCTGGCGATGGCGGTCGGGACCGTCGGGATCGGTCTTGCCCATGACAATGAGCAAGCGGCAGCGCGGGTCGTTGGCGCCCGACGACCACCACTTGCGCCCGTTGATGACGTAGTCGCCGCCCCGGCGCTCGATCCGGCACTGGATGTTGGTGGCGTCGGACGACGCGACCTCCGGCTCCGTCATGCAGAACGCCGAGCGGATTTGGCCCTCCAGCAGCGGCTCCAGCCATTCCTGCTTCTGCGCCTCCGTGCCGTAACGGTCGAGCGTCTCCATGTTGCCGGTGTCGGGCGCCGAGCAGTTGAACACCTCCGACGCCCAGGACACGGCGCCCATGATCTCGGACAGCGGCGCGTATTCGAGATTTGTCAGCCCGGCGCCGCGGTCCGAGTGCGGCAGGAACAGGTTCCACAGGTCCGCACGGCGGGCCACGGCCTTGAGTTCCTCCACCACCGGCACCGGCTGCCAACGGTCCTGGTGGCCCGCATGCTGGGCGAGGTAAGTCGCCTCGTTCGGGTAGATGTGCGTGTCCATGAAGGCCTGCAGCCGCCGCCGCAGCTCCTGCACCTTCGCCGAATGCTCGAATTCCAAAGCGTCCTCCCGTTCAGCGTCTTGGATGCGAACTTAACGATTGCCCGCGCTTCCGCCAGGCCATTCTATGCCGGGCGCTTCCATTGCGGCCCCGTTTGACCTACCCATGGCGACCGGCCCTCATTTCCCGGCCCTCATTTCATCGGAGACGACCCGTGAGCATTTTCGGCAGCATCATGGACAAGATCTTCCACCACGCCAGTGCCGCCCCGGCCGTGGATCCCACGGCCCCCGCGCCCACGGCTGACAGCCCCGTTCCCACCTCGGGCGGCGGCGCGGGCGCGCCCTCCGTGGATGTCGGCGCGGTGCTGAGCCAGATGGCGTCGCAGAAGGGCGGCGGCGGCAACTACCAGACCTCCATCGTCGATCTGCTGAAGGTGCTCGACCTGGACTCCAGCCTCGACGCCCGCAAGCAACTGGGCCAGGAACTCAGCGTGCACGCCGGGGCGGACGGCAGCGCCGAGCAGAACATCGCGCTGCACAAGGCCGTCGTGCAGAAGCTGGCCGAGAATGGCGGCAAGGTGCCGGACAGCATGAAGGGCTAAGGGGCGGTTTCGGCCTTCCCGGCCGCGCGCTGCTGGTCTTTTTCGGTTTCCAGCTCCCGCTGGTCCGGGCCAATCAAGGCCAGGACGGCCGGTTTGTGACCGGATTCTGACCGTGGCACGCGTGACCAGCGGATAGCATTCCGCCGGCCAACGCAGCCGTAACGCAAACTTGTGACAGCACCAGACATCAGCCCCTTTTTGCGCAGGGCCATACGAGCCGATCCACACGGGCTGTTAAGTTTGGGTTATGGTTGTCCTAAGCGGTTGAACGCTGGCAGCGGATGTGCCGCTACTTTGGATGGCGCGGCGCATCGGGGCCGTGGTGGCCGGACGGGCGGGCACCGCCGTCCGGCGGACCCTGGTGGTCGCCGGCGTCGTTGCTGCCCTTCTGCTGCTGCCGCTCGCGCTCCTTGTGATGGTGGGTCTCCGGCTTGTCGGCGTTCTGGTGGCTGCTGCCGGGGCCGCCCACGGTGCGGTCGGCGTGCTCGTTCTTGGTGTTCTCGGTCATGGGTCGCTCCTTGTGGCTGCGGGGTCAACGCAAGGGAAGCCGGCGCGTTCGCCGGGCGCGCGGCCCCTTGCCACGTCGCGCATCGGGGCTTCTCATGCCGTCCATATTCGAGACCACGGGACGCCGCCATGAAGCTCATCAGCGCCACCCCCAGCCCCTACGCGCGCAAGGTCCGCATCGCGCTGGCCGAAAAGGCGGTGCCTTTCGAGCTGCTGACCGAGGTGCCGTGGAACGACGACACCAGCCTGCCGCAGCACAACCCGTTGGAGAAGCTGCCGGTCCTGCTGCTGGACGACGGGTCGTCGGTTTGGGAAAGCAGCTTCATCCTGGAATGGATCGAGCGGAAGTTCCCGGAGCCGCCGCTGCTGCCCCGCGACGACGACGGCATCCTCGCGCACAAGCGGATGGACGTGCTGGCGACCGGCGTGTGCGACGCCTTCCTGCTGGTGTTCTTCGAGCGCATGCGGCCCGAAGCGCACCGCAGCCAACCCTGGACCGACCGTCAGATGCGCAAGATACGGGGCGGCGTCGCCGAGATCGCCCGCGTGGTGGGCGAGCGCCCCTATGCGGTTGGCGGCGCGTTCGGCCTTGCCGACATCGCCGCCGGAAGCGCGCTGGGCTACCTCGACGTGCGCTTCCCCGAACTCGGCTGGCGCGACACGCACCCCGGCCTCGCCCGCTACATGGACGGGCTGATGGCCCGGCCCTCCTTTCAAACGACGACGCCCTATCCCCAAAGCATCACCAGCGCAGTGGTATGACCCCCCGAACCCGAAGGAACCGCCGATGACCGAGATCTGGCGCCTGTCCGCCACCGCCCTGATCCAAGCGATCCGCAAGCGGGAAATCTCGGCGCGGGAAGCCGCCGACGCGGCGCTGGCCCGTCTCGACGCGGTGAACCCGCAGCTCAACGCCGTGGTGGAGCACCGGCCGGCCGAGGTGCGGGCGGCGGCCGACCGGATCGACCGAGCGATCGCCGCGGGGGAGGACCCGGGCGTGCTGGCCGGCGTGCCGGTGACGGTGAAGGTGAACGCCGACCAGGCCGGCTTCGCCACCACCAACGGCGTGACCCTGCAGCGCGACCTGGTGGCAAAGGTCAACAACCCCGTGGTGGACAACCTGCTGCGGGCCGGGGCGGTGGTCCTGGGGCGGACCAACGCGCCGGCCTTTTCGCTGCGCTGGTTCACCACCAACCAACTGCATGGCGACACCCGCAACCCGCGCGACCCGGCGCTGACGCCCGGCGGATCCTCGGGCGGCGCGGCGTCGGCGGTGGCGGCGGGGATCGGGCACCTGGCGCACGGCACCGACATCGCCGGGTCGATCCGCTATCCCGCCTATGCCTGCGGCGTGCATGGGCTGCGCCCGTCGCTCGGCCGGGTGCCGGCCTTCAACGCGGCGCTGCCGGAGCGGGGGATCGGGCCGCAGCTCATGGCGGTGTCCGGACCCATCGGCCGCACGATCGCCGATCTGCGCCTGGGGCTTGCGGCCATGGCGGCGGCGGATGCGCGCGACCCCTGGTGGGTGCCGGCGCCGCTCGAAGGGCCGCCCGTGCCCCGCCGGGCGGCGCTCTGCGTGCGGCCCGGCGGGCTGGCGGTCGTGCCGGAAGTGGAGGCGGCGCTGCGCGATGCGGCCCGGCGCCTTCAGGCCGCCGGCTGGACGGTTGAGGAGGTCGAGGACACGCCGTCGCTGCACGAGGCGACGGACCTGCAGGTCAAG
>CAXTUQ010000465.1:0-4980 GCA_964247405.1 uncultured Acetobacteraceae bacterium | reverse complement strand
GTATGGCCACGGGCGCCGCCTTCCATGCGGGGCTGCTGGGCCGCACCGTCCAGGTGGTCGCGGAACGCGGCGCCCGTGGCCATACCGAGCATTTCGCCCCGATCCGGCTGGCGCAGGCGGCCCCGCCCGGCGCCTTGCTGGAGGTCCGCGTCGCCGCCGCGTCCGCCGCCGGGCTGCACGCCGAAGGCGCGTAGCCGCACTCAAACGAGGAACACCCGCATGGCGCTCGGCTTCTTCAACCGTCTCAAGGAAGGCCTGACCCGCAGCACGCAGAAGCTGACCACCGGGCTGTCCGCCGCCTTCACCCGGCGCAAGCTCGACGACGCGGCGCTGGAGGAGCTGGAGGAGCTGCTGATCGCCGCCGACCTCGGCCCCGCCGCAGCGGGGGAGATCATCGCCGAGTTCCGCCGCAGCAAGTTCGGCAAGGATGTCACGGACGAGGAGGTGAAGCAGTCGCTGGCGGAGGAGATCGCCGCGATCCTGGCGCCCGTGGCGCAGCCGCTGGAAATCGACCGGGCGCTGCGCCCGCACGTGGTGCTGGTGGTCGGCGTGAACGGCACGGGCAAGACGACGACCATCGGCAAGCTCGCGTTGCAATACCAGCAGCAGGGCCTCCGCCCCATCCTGGTGGCCGGCGACACCTTCCGCGCCGCCGCCGTCGAGCAGCTACAGGTTTGGGGCAGCCGCACCGGCGCCACGGTGGTCAGCGGCCCGCCCAAGGCGGACGCGGCCGGCCTCGCCTTCGACGCGCTGACCCGCGCCCGGGCGGAGGGCGCCGACGTGCTGCTGATCGACACCGCCGGACGGCTGCACAACAAGGGCGCGCTGATGGAGGAGCTGGCGAAGATCATCCGCGTGCTGCAGAAGCAGGACCCGGCCGCGCCGCATTCCGTCCTGCTGGTGCTGGACGCCACCACCGGGCAGAACGCGGTGGAGCAGGTGCGGGTGTTCAGCGACCTGGTGGCGGTGACGGGCCTGGTTGTCACCAAGCTCGACGGCAGCGCCCGCGGCGGCATCGTGGTGGCGCTGGCCCAGGCGTTTGGCCTGCCGGTGCACGCGGTGGGTGTGGGCGAGCAGGCCGGCGACCTGCGCCCGTTCGAGGCGATGGACTTCGCCCGCGGCCTGGTCGGCGCCGGGTGACGAAGGCGGAGCTTGCGGAGCTGATCCGGGACTGCCCTACGCTGTATCATATGGCGGAGCGCGGGAGCTGGCCCTCGATCCGGCAGCACGGGCTGCTCAGCACGTCGGCTTTGCTGGACCTGTATGAAATCCAGGGCGCCCGCCGCACGGCGATAGAGGGTTGCCGCCGGCCCGAGGGCGTCACGGTTGAGCACCCGGCACTGCGCCCGGCGGTGATCCGCGACCAGAAGCCGATGGATGACGCCGGGCTGCGCCTCTGCCTGCTGGACGGGCTGACGCCGGAGGATTGGTATCGTTGCCTGAACAGCCGGGTGTTCTTCTGGCTGACGCGCGAACGGCTGCTCCGCTTGCTGAACGCCCGTCCGTACCGGGAAGCCGAGCACGACGTGCTGGAACTCGACACGGCGGCGCTGATCGCCGCCCACCGCCCCACCATCCGGCTTTCGCCGATCAACAGCGGCACGACCAAGCCGTTTCCCAGCACGGCGAGCAAGCGGGGCCGCGACACGTTCCTGCCGATTGCCGAGTACCCCTATGCCCGATGGCGTGCCCAGGGCCGCAAGGCCGGGGAGCGCGTGGTCGAGCTGACGGTGGACTACGCCGTGCCCGACGCCGCCCGGTTCGTGCGGCGGGTGTTGGCGATGCGGGGTGGCGAGGTCGTGGGCGTCATTGAGGGGTAAGACGCCGGGGCCACCCTATTTCGCTTGCGCTCCGGCCGAAACGGACGACACTGCGTGCGCGATGTCGAACGACACGGGGGAGGAATCATGAGCGGTCCATACTCGGGAGCATGTTTCTGCGGCGCGGTGGAGCTTCGCGTGAGCGGGCAGCCCAATGCGATGGGGTATTGCCATTGCGGGTCGTGCCGGTCTTGGTCGGCCGGTCCGGTCAACGCCTTTACGCTGTGGCCGCCGGACGCGGTGGAGGTGATTAAGGGGGCCGAGAACATCGCGACGTTCCACAAGACGGACATGAGCCACCGCCAGTACTGCCGGCTATGCGGCGGCCACCTGATGACCGTGCATCCCCCGCTGCAGATGATCGACGTGTACGCCGCGACCATCCCGGGCCTCGCCTTTGAGCCGCAGGTGCACGTTAACTATGCCGAAACGGTGCTGCCGATGCGCGATGGCCTGCCGAAGCTGAAGGACTTCCCGGCCGAGTTCGGCGGCTCCGGCGAGGTGATGGCGGAGTAGGCCGGCGGCATGTCAGGCTTGGGGTGAACGCCGCAGCCGGGTGCTCCGGTAAAGGTTGGTTAGCGGCGTGCGGAACCCGATGCTGTCAAGCACGAGGTTGCCATCCGTGATGATGTCAGGCTCCCGCGGCCAGGTCCTGTCCGGGCCACGGCGCAGCAGGTCCGCACTGATCGTGGTGGTCCGCAGCACTAGGATTTCCTGCACGCTTGGGATGGTCGTGTAGGCCCACACGTTGGCCCAGGTCTCCGTCTGGTTGCTGGGCGAGAGGATCTCCACGATCAGCACGGGATCGATCAGGCCAGTTTCCTCGGCATCGTAATCCGAGCAGGTCACGGCCAAGTCGGGCACGCGCATGTTGTGGGTTGCTTGCACATACGGGACCACACCGGGCGTCACCACAAGGGTGCAGAGGCTGGCTTTGTCCTGCAAATGATTGCCGATAAGCCGCCCCAACTCGCCTTGCAGCGTGCCATGCGTGCGGTTGGGTGGCGCCATAGCTTGCGGCTCGCCATCCACCAATTGCCACATGCGGCCGTCGCTGGGGATCCAGGACAAGAAGTCGTGGACCGACATGTGCTCGGGAAGCTTCGCAAGTGCGACCATGTATCCACTCTAGATACATCAAGGCGCGACCACCATGGCATAATGCCACATCGCCTACGGCCCCAGCGTCACCCCGCGCAGCCGGATCAGCCCGTCCGGCACCTGCACGAACCCTGCCAGGCCGCGCTTCATCCCCACCACGTTCTTCGCCGTCCAAAGATAGACAAGCGGCAGGTCCGTCCGCTCCACATCCCACAGCTTGGCATACAACGCCCGGCGCGCCGCCACGTCGGACGGGATGCGCGCCTGGTCCATCAACGCGTCCGCCGCCGGGCTGCTCCAGTGGCCGTAGTTGAAGGTGCCGCCGGTGTGCAGATGCTGCCACACGTTGCCGTCCGGGTCCGACCGGCCGGACCAGCCGATCAGGTAGGCCTGGAACTCCCCGCCATACCCGGCCTGCAACGACGATGCGAACTCCATCACCCGCAGCTTGAGGTCGAATCCGGCCTCGGCCGCCATCGCCTGGATCACCTCCGCCACCTGCTGCACGTCGGGGCTGTTGGGCAGCGTCAGCGTGACCGGCACCGGCGGCGTGACCCCGGCCTCCTTCAGCAAGGCCCGCGCCCGGTCCAGGTCGCGCGACGGCGGCTGCACCGCCGGCACGAAGAACGGCGAACCCGGCGGGTTGGCCTGCGCGGTGGGCGAGAACAGCCCGCCATAGACGACCTGGTTCACCGCGTCGCGGTCGATGGCCCGTTCGAACGCCTGCCGCACCAGCCGGCTCCGCCCCAGCGCCGTGTCGGCAGCCAGTCCGTTGTTCGTGTTGAAGGTGATCCCCTGGTAGGTCAGGCCGTCGCCGATCGCGACCTTGAGCTTCGGGTCGCGCTGCACCGCCTCCACGTCGCTCGGCAGGATGTACTCGACGAGGTCGAGGCTTCCCGCCTGCAGGTTCGCCAGCCGCACCGCCGAGTTCGGCATTGGCCGGAATACGATGCGGTCGAAGTGGTAGCTCGCCGCGTCCCAATGCCGGGCGAACCGCCGCAGCACGATGCTGTCCTGCGCCACCCGGCTCTCGAACGCATACGGCCCGGCGCAGACCGGGTGGCTGCCGAAATCCCCGGCCTCCGCGGCCTTGGGCGAGATCATGATCCCGGCCCGGTCCGCCAGTTGCGACAAGAGCGGGCTGGACGGCGCCTTGAGCACGAGGCGCACCGTCAGCGGGTCCACGGTCTCGACGTCGGCGATGGCGTTCACCTCGCCGGCCCGCATGCTGCCCTTGATCGTGGCGTCGCGGTGGAGCTTGTAGCGCACCGCCTCCGCGTTGAACGGCTCCCCGTCGTGGAACACGACGCCGGGGCGCAGGTGCAGGACGAGGTGCGTCGGGTCCTCGTACTCCCACGATGTCGCCAGTTGCGGCACGAGGTTCAGCCCGGCGTCGATGTCGATCAGCTTGTCGCACAGGGACGCATAAACGATCCGGCTGACAAAGGCGGAGCCGAGCGTCGGGTCCAGCACGTCCGGGTCCTCCCGCAGCCCGATGGTGATGGTGGAAGGCTGGGCGAAGGCCGGGGACGCCAGCCCGGCCCACAGGAGTGCCGCCAGGACACGGCGCTTCACAATGGCCGTCCGTCCCGGGCGATGGCCGCCTCGATCACGTCGCGGTCCAGCGTGCCCCAGGGGTCGGCGGTCCCGGCCAGATGCCGCCGGAACACCGCGTAGCGTTCCAGGCTGACCCGGTGCAGCCGGCGCAGCTCCGCCAGCGGGTCCGGGTGGTCGTCGGCGCGGATGTCGAGATCGGGGTACGGGTCGGCTAGGCAGATTTTCAACCCGGCGCCCTGCCGCCCCCGCTTGTCGCCGCCCGCGGCTTCCCCGGCCTCCATCGCCGCCAGCAGCCGCTCAGCCAGGCTGCCGGATGCCGCCAAGAAGCCGTCCAGCGTCCGCGCCACCACGTCCGGCCCGGCCAGCATGTTGCCCGCCACCGACACCTCCGCGCCCCGCACGTGCCCAGCCCAGGACACGCAGTCCGGCCCGGTGTGCTGCGCGATCCGCCCGGAGGCGTCGAGGATATGGAATTGCCGCTGCGCCCGGCCCGGGTCCGGCC
>CAXTUQ010000464.1:0-4981 GCA_964247405.1 uncultured Acetobacteraceae bacterium | reverse complement strand
GGTAAAGCCGGACTACCTCCACGCCGTGCTGCTGCCGCCCGGCGTGGAGGTAGTCCGGCTTTACCGGGCGCTGGAGCAGCGCGCCGCAGGCGGGGGGGCCAGCGAGCTTGAGCGGCTGCAAGCCATGTTGTCCGCACCGCCGCCCGGCGCTGCGCGGTAGAGCACGTGGCGTCGGAGCGGGCTGCCTTCGGGCAGGCCGGGATGGTCGAAGTCGCCTGCCGGGTCGCGCCGCATGCCGACCCGCTCCATGACCCGGCGCGACGCCATGTTGCCCAGCACGGCAAAGGCGACGACCTCCGGCAAGGCCAGCGGCCCGAACCCGTGGGCCAGCGCCGCCCGGGCTGCCTCCGTGGCGTAGCCCCGGCCCCAATGCTCCCGCGCAAGGCGCCAGCCCGTCTCGACGGCCGGCGTGAACGGCGCCGCGAACGTCACGTGCTGCAGGCCCACGAAGCCGATGAACGCAGCGACGCCGGGCACCTCCACGGCCCAGAGGCCGAAGCCATGCGCCGCGATGTGCTCCTGAAGCCGGGCGGCCTGGGCATCGCTTTCCCTGCGGGTCAGGATGCCCGGGAACCACCGGCGGACCTCGGCATCGGCGTTCAGCGCCGCATAAGCGGGCAGGTCTGCGTCCCGCCATGGCCGAAGCAGCAGACGCGGGGTGCGGATTTCAGCCAACGGCGAACGCTCCGGGATGGCAGGTTGTCAGAAGCAGGATTTCAGGCCCGATCCCGCGGGTCCACGCATCACGCTCCCGCGCCCCGACCTTGCCCAGCCCCCGCTCCCGTCGTCAAACTGCCCTCCAAACCTCCCGTGCAGGACCCAACCCCATGACCCCCATAGACCGCATCCGCCGCGACCACGACGCCCTCACGTCCATCCGCCACGACATCCACGCGCACCCCGAGCTGGGCATGGAGGAGCACCGCACCGCCGACCTCGTGGCGCGCAAGCTGGAGGAATGGGGGATCGAGGTGCATCGCGGCGTCGGCGGCACCGGCGTGGTGGGGGTGCTGCGCGCCGGGTCGGGCAACCACGCAATCGGGCTGCGGGCCGACATGGACGCGCTGCCCATCGAGGAAGCGACGGACCTGCCGTTCCGCTCCACGGTGCCGGGCCGGATGCACGCCTGCGGCCATGACGGGCACACCGCCATGCTGCTGGGCGCGGCCAAGTACCTGGCCGAGACGCGCCGCTTCAGCGGCACCGTGAACCTCATCTTCCAGCCCGGCGAAGAAGGCTGCGGCGGCGCGCTCGCCATGCTGCAGGACCGGCTGTTCGAGCGCTTCCCGTGCGACGCCATCTTTGGCATGCACAACCGCACCGGCATGGAGGTGGGCACCTTCGCCGTGCGCGAAGGGCCGGCGATGGCGGGCGGCGCGTTCTTCGACATCGCGGTGGGCGGCAAGGGATCGCACGGCGCCCGGCCGGAGGAAAGCATCGACCCCGTGCTGACCGCCTGCCACATCGCCACCGCCCTGCAATCCATCGTGTCGCGCACCCTGTCGCCGCGCGACCCGGCCGTGGTGAGCGTGACCAAGGTGGTCGGCGGCGACGCCTACAACGTGATCCCGCAGACCGCCACGATCTCCGGCACCGCGCGCTTCTTCGCGCGGGAAGTGGGCCAGAAGATCGAGGACGCGATGCGCCGCCTGGCCGAGGGCGTCGCCGCGGGCTTCGGCGCCACGGCAAGCCTGGACTGGCGGCTGATCTTCGCGCCCACGGTCAACGCAGCGGAGCCGACCGCGGCCGTGATGGATGCCGTGCGGGACCTGGTGGGCGACGCGCAGCTCATCACGGGCAAGCCGCCGGTGATGGGATCGGAGGACTTCTCCTTCATGCTGGAGCAGGTGCCCGGCGCCTACCTGAACCTCGGCAACGGCCCCGGCTTCTCGCCGCACCATCCAGGCTACATGTTCAACGACGACGCGATCCCGTTCGGCGCCGGGCTGTATGCGCGGCTGGCGGAGATGGGGCTGCCGAAAGCCGACGAAGCGTGAACCCGCCTTGGGTCAGTGACCTTGGCACTTCGCTTGCTTGTCCGGTTCCACCCCAGCGGAGGCGCCTCAATGAAACGACGAGAGCTTCTGGCCGCCGCGGCCCTGGCCGGCGCGCTGCCGCGGCCCTCCATCGCCCAAGGGGCCGCCGCGCGCACGCTGCGGTTCATCCCCGAAGGCAACCTCGCGAACCCCGACCCGATCTGGACCACCACCACCGTGGCCCGCAACCACGGCTTCCTGATCTACGACACTCTGTTCGGCGTGGACAAGAACCTCGCCCCCAAGCCGCAGATGGTGGAAGGTTACGAGCTGTCGGACGACAAGCTCGCCTGGACCTTCCGCCTCCGCGACGGGCTGCGGTTCCATGACGGCGCGCCGGTCCGCGGCGCCGACTGCATCGCCTCCATCAGCCGGTGGAGCAAGCGCGACGGCTTCGGCCAGCGCCTGGCGGCACAGCTTGAGGGCATGTCGGCGCCCGATGACCGGAGCTTCACGGTGCGGCTCAAGAAACCGTTCCCGCTGCTTGCCGCCGCGCTCGCAAAGCCCGCGGCCAACGTGTGCTTCATCATGCCGGAGCGGGTGGCCCAGACCGACGCCTTCACCCAGATCATCGACTTCACGGGGTCCGGCCCGTTCCGCTTCCTGCGCGACGAGTGGACGCCGGGGTCGCTGGCGGCCTATGCGCGCTTCGACGGCTACGTGCCGCGGCAGGAGGCGGCGGACTTCACCGCGGGCGGCAAGGCCGCGCACTTCGACCGGGTGGAATGGAACATCATCCCGGACGCCGCCACCGCCGCGGCGGCGATGCAGACAGGCGAGGAGGACTGGTGGCAGACGCCGCTCGCCGACCTGCTGCCGCAGCTTCGCCGGATGCGCGGGGTCAAGGTGGTGCCGATGACCAGCATCGGCAGCATCTACATCATCCGCTTCAACCACCTGCATCCGCCGTTCGACAACATGAAGATGCGGCAGGCCGTGCTGAGGCTGGTGGACCAGGCCGCGTTCATGCAGGCTGCCTATGGCGACGAGACGAGCACGTACCGGACCGGGGTCGGCGTGTTCACCTCCGGGTCGCCGGCCGCCACCGACATCGGCATGGACGCGATCACCGGGCCGCGCAGCCTGGACGTGGCCAAGCGCCTCGTCGCGGAGGCTAGGTACAACGGCGAACGCATCGTCATCATCTCGCCCACCGACTACCCCTTCCTGCAAGCGTTCTGCCAGGTCACGCGCGACCTGCTGGTGCAGATGGGACTGAACGTCGATTTCCAGGCGAGCGACTGGGGCACGGTGGTGCAGCGCCGGGCCAGCAAGGAGCCGGTGGAGAGGGGCGGCTGGAGCATCTTGCACCGGCTTGGAAGGGCTGAACACCGCCGACCCCGGCGGCCATTACCCGATCTTCGGCAACGGCGCGAACGCGTGGTTCGGCTGGCCCACCAGCCCGCGCATCGAGCAGCTCCGCACCGACTGGTTCATTGCCCCGGACGACGCCGCGCGCCGCCGGGCGACGGACGCGATCCAGGCCGCAGTGTGGGAGGAGGCGCCCTACGTGCCGCTCGGGCAGTTCTTCCAGCCCGCGGCGATGCGGGACATCGCGGGCGTGCTCGACAGCCCGTTCCCGATTTTCTGGAACGCCAAGAAGGGGTGAGGCGGCTCCGCCGGTCTGGGCAAGCCTCCTTTCCATCGGGCCGTGCATCAGGGCATGTTGCGGAAGCGTAGGCAAGGATGCTCAGACTGACTTCGTAATAAACCAAGGGGACAGCAGGATGACCGGCAAGACTGCAGCGCTCGCATTATGCGCTTCACTGGCTTTTGCTTCGCTCGCCCATGCCGAGGATGACCGTCGCGAGCGGATTCCCGTCCGGGTGGTCGTCGTCACCGCCTTCGAGATCGGCAACGACACCGGCGACACGCCGGGCGAGTTCCAGAACTGGGTCGAGAAGCTGCCGCTGCTGAACGTCGTGCCGTTCCCGCAAGGCTACCACCCGCTCCGCTACAACCCCGAGAAGCACGTGCTGGGCATCGTCGCCGGCGAGGGACCGGCCCGCATGGCGTCGTCGATCACGGCGCTGGCCAACGATCCCCGCTTCGATTTCAGCCATGCCTACTGGCTGCTGGCCGGCATCGCGGGGATCGACCCCAACGTGGGATCGGTGGGGTCCGCGGTGTGGGCACCGCAAGTCGTCGATGGCGACCTGGGCTACGAGATCGACGCCCGGGAAATCCCGTCCGACTGGACGACCGGCTACGTGCCGTTCGGCCGGGTCTCGCCGTTCCAGCCCCCCACGCCCCCGATCGCGACCGACAGCGGCACCAACGCCTTCATCTTGAATGCCGGCCTGGTGGATTGGGCGTATCAGTTCTCATCCGGCACCGTGCAGCTCGCCGATGACGCGAACCTGCAGCAGCTCCGCGCCCGTTACACCGACTCCCCGGCCGCGCAGCGCCCGCCGGCGATCACCAAGGGCGCCGTCCTCGCGGCCGGGACATTCTGGATCGGCAGCCTGCTGAACACCTGGGCGGAGAACTGGGTGAACTACTGGACGGCGGGCCAAGGCGTGTTCACCACCACTGCGGAGGAGGACGCGGCCTACATGCAGGCGCTGACTTTTCTCAGCCAGGTGCAGACTGTTGACCTGAAGCGGGTGATGGTGCTGCGCGGGGCCAGCGACTACTCGGTGCCGCCGCCGGGGCAGACCGCGGCGCAGCTCCTGGCGAGCGAGGTGGACGCCACGGGGTTTTCGGGGTTCGCCGAATCGCTCAACTCGACCTACGCGGCGGGCAGCGCCGTGGTGAACGAGCTTTCGGGCAACTGGCGCCGCTACCGCGACAACGTGCCCGGCACCCAGCCATAGCCCGGGGCGGCGCAAGCCCCCTTAGGGCGGCGCGGCCGGGGCGGGGACGGTCGCGCCGGGGACGGCATGGGTATACACGGGTCCGCCCAAGCTGAGCGGAGACGACGTGAACACCCCCGACATCAACGC
>CAXTUQ010000463.1:0-4987 GCA_964247405.1 uncultured Acetobacteraceae bacterium | reverse complement strand
CATCCTGGCCGGGGCGCCGGGCATCGCCGGGGCGCTGGCCGAGGCGGCGGGACTACCGGCTCCGGTCGGACGTCGATAGTTTCTGCAAGGGCGGCATCAAAGGTGCGCGTTGGGGCAGCCTTGGGCTTCCTCGCCGGCTCAAGCCAAGCTGGCGCGCAGTCTGCCGAAGGGGCGCCCGCATGTCGGGAGCGTGCAGCTTGCGTGAACGTTGGAGAATCGCCATGACCATGCAGCAGGATGTTGGCAACCGGCAGCCCTAGGATTGTGGCGACCTGACCAAAGCCACGATCAACGCCGGCCACGAAGCGATGCTGGAACGCCCGGACGAGGTGAACCAGGCGATTGCCGCCTGGTTGTCCGCCAAGCAACTCGGCTGGCCTATGTGCCGAGGCCGGGTCCCATGCGGCCTCGACGCCCCGTGCAGCGTGACACCCCGCGGCGTCACTCCATCACGGGCGCCAGCTTCGAGACGGATTCAACGTCATCGCCCAGCCATTTCGGGTTCTTGGCGGTGCCGTCGAACGTGGCGCTGGTCTTGAACAGTTCATACTTGCCCTCCAGCGCGTGCGGGCGGCTGCGGGTCAGCAGCTCGGCGACCTTCGCCTTGTCCATGGGCTGGAAGGTGCGGACCGCCTCGAAGGCTTGGTCGAGGTCGCGCTGGCTTTCCATGCCGGTGATGACGACGGAGGTCGGCAGGTTGAGGGAATAATGCAGGTACTCGACCGGCGTGATCGGCGCCCCGCTTTTCAGCAGCACGCTGTCGGCGAAGGACTTCATCCCCAGCACCGCGATTCCGTGCTCGACCAAGTAGGGCAGCACGAGGTGGGCGAAGCTGCGGAAATGCGCGTCCATGACGTTCAGCGGCATCTGCACGGCGTCGAAATGGAACCCGCGCTCGGCCGCCACCGCCAGCATCTGCAGGTGGATGCGTGGGTCCTTGTGCCCGGTGAAGCCGATGAAGCGCAGCTTGCCCGCCTGCTTCGCCTCGGTGAACGCTTCCATCGCGCCGCCCTCGGCGAAGATGCGGTCGGGGTCGTCGTAGCGGAGGATCTCGTGGTGCTGCACCAGGTCGATCCGGTCCGTCCGCATCCGCTTCAGGGAGGTGTCGATCTGGCTGGCCGCTTCCTTCTTCGTGCGCCCGTCCATCTTGGACATCAGGAACACCTTGTCGCGGTAGCCGCCCTGGTCGAGCGCCACGCCGACGCGCAGCTCGGACCGGCCCTCGTTGTAGTCCCAGCAGTTGTCGATGAAGGTGATGCCGCGGTCGATGCCCTCGTGCACGAGGCGCACGGCGTCCTCGTCCGTGACCGCGCTCTTGCCGAGATGGAAGCCGCCCATGCCGATGGCGGAGATCATCTCGTTTGTGCGCCCGAAGCGGCGGTAGAGCATGTCGCCGCGGCGCTCGCCGGGGTCGGTCACGAAGGGCAGCGCCGCCGGGTCCGCGACCCGCGTGGCCGGCAGGGCCGGGCTGGCCAGGGCCGCGCTGGCCGGTGCGCCGCCGGGCGCCACCGTTGGAAGACCGCTTTCAGTTGCCATCGACTCTCTCCTGAAACCCACAGTAAGGCCGTGGAAGGGCGACGGTTCCTCCCTTTCGGCCGATTGCCGACCGGCGCTGCGTGGGGCTCACCCCACCAACGCCCGCAACGCCGCGTCCGGCTCACGTTCCAAAATCCGGAGCAGCGTGCGTGCGGCCGGCGCGATGCCTGTGCGGTGCTGCTCCCAGTTGCGCACCGTCGCCACAGGTACGCCGATCGTGCGGGCAAATGCGTCCTGCGACATGCGCAGCCGTTCACGAATCGCCTGCACGTCAGGAAGGGCCTGGCAGGCTGGAAGCGGCGCTTCCGGGTCTTCGCCGTCCTCTGCCATGTGCTGACGGACATCCTCCTCCGTCGTCGCGGCCAGCTTGGCGAGATTCACGCGGCCACCACCGGCCGCCCTGATCTGCTCCAGCGTCATGCGAACAGCTTCAGCCATTGTGCGCGCCCCTTCCTGTTGGCAGCCCGAGCCGAGATGATCCGGCGTATGTCGTCGCGGTCCGTGTAGATGACGACCAACGCCACGCCGGCCGTCTCGCCAATCGCCCTGATACGGACCTCGCCGTAGTTGTACCGGGTGTCCACAACCTCGATTCTGGGACCGGCGAAGATAGCGGCCGCAAAAGCGAAGTCGAAACTTCGAAAATTGTAATTTGCACTGCTTTTGTCAGGGTCCCACTCGAACTCCATCGAAGGGAATATGAGCTTGGAGCGTATGGAAAAAACTGCTATCTTTGCTTCAAGCAATGTTTTCGCCAGCTCAGCGTTTGGTGGTGGGCAGGCTCGGACAGCGCCGATCGTCGTGCTCGGCACCGCCGAGTCGATCACCACCTCCGGGTGCGTGATGAAGTGGATGGCCGTCACCCCGGCGGCGCCGTCCCGCGCAGCGCCGCCGCGCGCGCCTGGCCCTCCGGCATCGGCCGGCCGGTCAGGTAGCCCTGGACCAGGCCGCAGCCCAGGCGGCGCAGCGCGTCGAGCTGCGCCTCGGTCTCCACCCCCTCCGCGACCACGGCGAGGTTCAGCCGGGCGCCGAGCAGCAGCACCGCCTCCACGATGGCCAGCGCGCTGTCGTCCTGGCCCATGTCCCCCACGAAGCTCTTGTCGATCTTGATGCGGTCGAACGGGAAGCGGCGCAGGGTGCTGAGGCTGGCATAGGCGGTGCCGAAGTCGTCCAGTGTGAGGCGCACCCCTTGCTCCTTCAGCGCCTGCATGGTCCGCAGCACGGTGCCGGAGTTGCTGAGCAGCAAGCCCTCCGTCACCTCGATGTCGAGCCGCTCGCCGGGCAGCCCGGCCCGCTCCAGCACGCGGGCCACCTGCTGCGCCAGGTCGGGCTGGCGGAACTGCAGAGGGGACACGTTGACGGACAGGCAGACCGGCGGCGCCCACCCCGCCGCCTCCGTGCAGGCGGCCTCCAGCGCCCATTGGCCGAGCGGCAGGATCAGCCCGTTCGCCTCGGCCAGCGACACGAACTGGCCCGGCAGGACCTGCCCGCGGACCGGGTGGTTCCACCGCAGCAGCGCCTCGAACCCGCGGATCCGCAGCGACGCGGCGTCGCAGATCGGTTGATACGCCAGGGTGAAGTGATGCCGGTCCACGGCGTCGCCGAGGTCGCGCTCCATCAGCGCGCGCTCGATCTGGCGCACCTCCATGGACGGCTCGAACAGGCGAAAGGCGTTGCGCCCGCTTTCCTTGGCGCGATACAGCGCGGTGTCGGCGTTGCGCAGCAATTGGTCCGGGGTTTCCCCGCCGGCGGGATACACGGCGATGCCGATCGACACGCCCACCAGGAGGCGCTGCCCGCCGATGTCGAACGGCTGCTGGACGGCATGCAGCAGGCGCTGCGCCAGCGCCTGCGCGATGGCCGCGGAGGGCTGGCCGCCGAGCGGCTGGATGATCGCGAATTCGTCCCCGCCGATCCGGGCGGTCGTGTCGCACTCCCGGCAATTCTCCCGCAGCCGGGCGGCCACGGCGGCGAGCAGCTTGTCCCCGGCCCCATGCCCGTGCGTGTCGTTGATCGGCTTGAACCCGTCGAGGTCGAGGCACAGCAAGGCGAGGCCTTGCTCTCCCCGCACCGCCGCGTCGATGGCGGCGGCCAGGCGCTCCTGGAACGTCAGGCGGTTGGCGAGCCGCGTCAGGTCGTCGTGGTGGGCCACGAAGCGGATGCGCTCCTCCGTCACCTTGCGGAACAGCGCCGGGCGGATCGTGTTGGCCAATGACGCGATGTCGGCCACGACCGCCGCCAGGTCCGGCCGCTCCGTGGAAAAGGCCAGCGCGATGCCGAAGCGCTGGTCCTGCACCCAGATCGGGAAGCTCACCTGGGCGGTCAGCCCGGAGGCGATGGCGGCGGGAAGCAGCGCGAAGCGTTCCGGCCGCTCGATTTGCGAGTAGATGACGGCGTGCGGCTCGTTGCGGCGGATCGCGCCTGCGGTCATCGAGTTGCTGCGCGTCACCGGCGCCGTGGGCGGCTGGCGGTAGTAGGAATGCTCGTCCAGCCCGTCGTCGTTGAACCGGCTGATCTCCAGCATACGCTCGTCGGGCTGGGTCAACTGCCAGATGCGGCCGACCGTGGCGCCGTGGTGGCGGCACAGCTCGCCCAGCAGGCTGGTCAGCGCCTCGGCACAGGTTGCCGCCTCCGCCACCAGGCGCAGCATCCGGTCCGCCCGGAGCGCGTGGGCCGTGGCGCGCCCAAGGTGCGCAAGCCGCTGTTCCCGTTCGCAGGCCATAGCGATCAAGCCGGCAATGTCGCCCAGCGCCCCTCCCTGCGTTGCCGTGAGGCCGGCGCGCGGGGCCGGGTCAAGCACGCACAGGGACCCGAGGCGGCCGCCGCCGGACGAGAGCAGCGGCAGGTGGGCCAGGAAGCGCAGATGCGGCGGCCCGGCCACCAGCGCGTGCCCGGCGAACCGCGGGTCCCGCCGCAAGTCCGGCAGGACCGTCAGGCCCGCGCCATGGCCCAGGATCGCATCGAACCCGGCCGCTGCCTCCGCCTCCGGCTGGGACAGGCCGAATGCCGACAGCGCCGGAGCGTCCAGGCGGGCCGGCCCGTCGAACACCGCAACCGCCGCCTCCGCGACGCGCGCCGCCAGGCGGAGGAGACGGTCCAGCACGGCGCCCGTGCCAGTGGGGGCGGCGTCCGGCATCGCGGCAGGATCATCGCGGCGGTCCACGGCCAGGCCTCCTCGCAATGCTTGCAGCTCCGATCCGATCCTAAGCGATTTGGGCGGCGGCTTGGAAGCCCGGCCTGTTGCCGGACGGCCATGGCGGGACGGCCTGCCTTCAGGTCGAAGGCAGGCCGTCCCATTCGCTGCACCCGACGCCTCGCCGCTGCATAGCGAGGCAGCCTTTCGGAAGGCGGCTCAGCTGATCCGCGGGGTCTGGACATCCGGTTGTTGATACTCGGACTGGACGGGGCGACGCACCGGCCAGTCCGAGTATCAACAACCGGATGTCCAGAC
>CAXTUQ010000462.1:0-4992 GCA_964247405.1 uncultured Acetobacteraceae bacterium | reverse complement strand
CGCTCGCCGTGGCCGGGCCGGTGCTGCTTTGGGTGCTGCAGCGCCGGATCGACGCGCTGCCCATCCTGGCGAGCCTGGCCGGGGCGGCGCTGACGGTGCTGGCGTTGCGGGCCGCGTGGCGGTCCCGGCCGCGCCGGGCGATGGCCTGGTCAGGTGGCGCGGCGCTGGTGCTGTTCGCCAGCACCTACGCGTTGGTGCTGCCCAACTTGTCCACCATCTGGCTCAGCCCCCGCATCGCCGCCGCGGTCGCCGCGGTGCGGCCCTGCCCGGACAGCGTGCTGGCGTCGGCGTCCTACAGCGAGCCGAGCCTGGTGTTCGAAACGGGCCGGGACACAAGGCTGGTCAACGCCACAAATGCGGCCGATTACCTCGCGGGCCACCAGTCCTGCGGCCTCGCGCTGATCGGCGGGCGGGAACAGGCGGCGTTCCATGCCCAGATGCAGGCCCTGGGCGTGACGCCCCGGGCGTTGGGACAGGTCGCCGGGATCGACTACTCGACCGGACGACAACTCGATTTGACGATCTACGCTGCGACCCCGCCGGATGCAGGGCTGACCCAGCCGTAACGGCCGTCAGAGCTTCGCCAAGCTGCTGCGGGCCGTCTCAATCAGCTTTTCCATCTCCACCAGCGCGCCGTCATCGAGGTCGGTCCGCGCCGCACCCAGGGTGGCCCGCACGGTTGCGATCACCTGATCCGCGTCCACGCCCAGCCCGGCTGACCCGGCCTCTTGCAACGTCGTGACCGCGAGGTCGAGGCCTCGCCGAATTTCGCCGGCATTGGCCGCCAGCGCCGCCCGATGCACGCGGTCGAGCGCACTCTGCGCTTCTTCCAGCAAGGCCCGGGCGTGGTGCGCTTCCACCGACACGGGGCCGCTACTTCTTGCCGCCGAGCGGATACAGGAAGTCCTTCAGGAAATCCTTCATGGAAGCGGGCGGGGCCGAAGTCCGCTCTTCCTGCCGGGGTGCGTCGGCATGTCCGAGGCTGGCCTTGTGCCCGGCATCGCCCGGGTCGGCAGCGGATAGGCCTTCATCATGCGGCAACAGGATGGGATCGGCTTCGATCTGCTGGGTTTCCGGCTGCGTCGCTTCAGCGACGGGCGGCTCGTTATGGCTCAGCAGCGCAACCGTCTTCGACCCAAGCTCGTCCTCCTGGACCATCTGCACGACCCGTCGCAGCGCGTCGCTCCGGCCCATTTCGTAGGCGCGATGGAGAGCGTCCTGGATGGAGGCCGCGATCGTTTCCAGTTCGTTGCTCGGCATGCCAATAAACTCCCCAGGGCGGCAAGGCTAGTGCCCGGCGCCGTCCGGCGCAATGCCGCCCGCGTCCAGGTCGCCGTGTTGCAAAATCCGGGGTCTAACGCGTCCTGCGCTGCCGGGTTTTCTCACGCCGGGGCGCGCGGCGTTTACTCAATTTTCAGCCCGACGTGCCATCCTGACCCGCAAGCAGCGGCGCTCTGCCATACTACAGGAGGAGAACCGATGGGATGTTCCGCACGCGGCTGTGTTTCCGATGTTCGGATAGGCTACCTATATCAGCGTGATGCACCCGCCGGTTGACGGCGGGATCAGCTTGCGAGGCGAATGATGGCCTGCATGGATTGTTCAACTGATGGCGTTTAAGGGCAAGGCGCCCGGCAGCGGGTCGGGGGAGATGTCCCGGCGCACGCAACTGCTGCGCCCCGCCATCGCGCTGTCGGCCAAGCAGGTCAGCGAGGCCCGCCGCATGCGCCGGGCCGGCGCCGAACCGGACGCGATTGCGGAGGCCATGGCGCTGCCCTTGGACGAGGTCGAGAAGGCGCTGGTGCAGATGCGCTCCGCCCGGCCGGAAACGACACGCGGCACGCTGAACGTGACGCTCGCCGCGCACCGGCTGATCATGAAGGAGCGCATCGGGGAAGAGCCGATCTGGCAGACGATGGACCGGATGCTGGATGAGCTTCTCCGCCTCCGCGCCGCGGCCGCGGCCCCGCGGCGGAAGCCCTCCGCGCCACGGCAAGATGACTTGCTCCTCCCCTTGCCTATATCCACTCCGCGAGACACTTAGCTTCGCCGCATGAAACAGTGAGACACGACACAGATGATCTATGCTTTGCACGACGCCGCCGCCGCGTCCCTGCTGCCGGCCCGCGCCTGGGCACGCGCCGCCAGCACCTTGCTGCGCGCGACGCCGGGGCCGGAGGCGCTGACCTGGGGCACCCGCGCCGTCGTGGCCTGGGCCGACGTGGCGAACGACGTGCTGCGGCCCCGCGGCAAGCCGGACTGGAACATCAAGACCAGCCGCGGCGGCGAGGAGCCGCTGCCCGAAACGGTTGAGCTGGACCAGCCCTTCGTCCGGCTGCTGCGCTTCCAGGCGCCCGGCGCGATCGGCCGGCGCGTCCTGCTGGTGGCACCGATGAGCGGCCACCACGCGACCCTGCTGCGCGGCACAGTGCAGGACATGGTGGATGCCGGGTTCGAGGTGTTCGTGACCGACTGGCGCGACGCCCGGATCGTGCCGCTGGTGCACGGCGACTTCGACCTCAGCAGCTACATCGAAACCGTGATCGCCTTTCTGCAGCACCTCGGCCCCAACACGCATGTCGTGGCCGTTTGCCAGCCGGCGCCCGCGGTGGTCGCGGCCGTGTCGCTCATGGCGACGCGCAACGACCCGGCGCAGCCGCGCACCATGACCCTGATGGGCGGCCCCGTCGATACCCGCGCGGCGCCCACCGTCGTGACCAAGCTCGCGCAGGAGCATTCGATCGAGTGGTTCGAGCGGCATGTCACCACGACCGTGCCGCCGTGGCACCCTGGCGGGTTCCGCCGGGTGTATCCGGGCTTCCTGCAGCTCGCCGCGTTTATCTCGATGAACCCCGACCGCCACATCGCGGCGCATCGCAAAATGTTCGACCACCTGGTGCGCGGCGACGAGGAAAGCGCCGCCGCGCACCGCCGGTTCTATGACGAGTACCTCGCCGTCATGGACGTGCCCGCCAGCTACTACCTGCAAACCGTGGAAACGTTCTTCCAAAAGCACGACCTCGCGGACGGCCGCATGACGGTGCGGGGCGAGTTGGTCACGCCGTCCGCCATCGAGCACACGGCCCTGATGACGGTTGAGGGCGAACTGGACGACATCTCCGCCCCGGGCCAGACCATCGCGGCGCAGACCATCTGCCGCGGCATCCCGACGGAGCGCCGGGAGCAGTACATGCAGCCCGGCGTCGGCCATTACGGCATCTTCAACGGCCGCAAGTGGCGGGGGGAGATTTTGCCGCGGATCGGCAGCTTCATCGCCGCGCACTGAGCGGGTTCGGCGCGGGGCCAACGTCGGCGGTCCCGTGCCGATACCACCTTATCTTTGACGTTACCACGCTCCTGGAACGGAACATGCCTTTCCGCTGCCGTTGTGGATAGGAGGTGGACGTGCCGCTGACGCAGGAGCAGGAAGACCGGGAACACGAACTGAGGGTGGAGCAGATGACGGTGAACATAGAGAAAATGCGCAAGGACATGCGCAACGAGACCATCAAGATCGTGGTGTCCATCGTCGCCGCCCTCGTGGCGGCGTTCGCCGCCGGACACTTCATCAAGTGACCCAGCCGGAGGGTTATCGATAAGCCGAATCGCACCGGACAAGGAAGGTCTTGGCAGGCTTGCTTTCCCGATAACGATATGACCGGCGATGGGCATGCACATGCCCATATGAGTGCCTGACGCCTATTCTGGGTGTCAGAATACCAAATCAAGATGCTTAATTTGCTGGAGCCGTTGTTCCCAATCCAGCCCCGCGCACATCCACGAAAAAAGGCGGTGCCCGAAAGCACCGCCAAGTTTAGGGAGGAAACGTCCTGCGGCAGGGTGGCAAGCCACCGTGCCGCATCCTCTACATCGGCCATGCCGGGACGGGATGCAAGCTCGGCTTCGTTATAAATTGCTGCATCGCATCACAACCAAGAGAGTTCACTCACGCCGCGCGGCGGAACGGCCGACAGGCGGGACCCATTCGCCCCGCTGCCGCGCCGTCCAGGCGTAGCGCGCGTCGCCGTCCAGCAGATGCAGGCTGTCATGCAGGCGGTTGCGCTCCAGCCAGCCGACAGCCGCCTCCAGCTCTTGCAACGTCATCGCCGCCCGGCTCTTGCCGAGCACGCGCTTCAGCACCGCGTTGTAGCGGTGATAGCCGCCCTGGCCGTGCCCGCCCTGCAACGCGCCCTCATCCTCCACCGCTTGCGCCGCCACCATCTCGCCGACCCGGCGGCGCAAACGGCGCTCGGCCACGCTCGGCGGCTCCAGCATCTCGTCCTGCGCATCTGGTGCTGTGGCGGTGAAGTCGGGGCCAGGCTTGAGCACGGCGTAACGCAGGGCCAGCGCGTTGCTGCTGAGCGGGACGATGCCGCCCGCCCGCTCCATCGCATCCAGGCGGTCCCGCAGCCAAAGCGGAAGCTGGCTCTGGCGCTTCGGCTTCGGCGTGCGGGCCAGCGTGCCCTGCTCCGTCTCGACCCGGTGGCGGAAGCGGGCGAACAGCGGGTCGTCCGGGTGGAACACCAAGGCGCGCTGCTCGGCATACGGCCCGGCGTGCGGATCGACGCGGGTGGCGCGGGCGACCATCTGCTCCAGCCATGGGCGGCTGCGGATGTGGGTCAGCGCCGCGACCACCGCGACCTCCGGCGCGTCCAGCCCTTCATAGGCCATCGCCACCGTGACCAGGATCGTCGGCTCGACCCGGAGCCGGAAGCTCGCCAGCGTTTCCCGGCTGTCGCGCTCGTCGCTAGTGGCGAGCCGCACCGTGTCCTGCTGCGCCCGCGGCACCCAGCCGCGCACGACCTCTTGATAGCGCCGGGCGGCGGCCTGGTCCGGGGCGACCACCAGCAGCTTGCCGAGGCCCCTGCCCTCCCCGCGCTCCGCCCGGCGGCCGGCGCGCAGCCGGCGCGCCGCGTCGAACGCCTGGCGCAGCAGCTCGTCGGCGAAGCCGGTGCGGAGCGCGGTGAACAGCGCCGGGCGCGTGGTTTCGGT
>CAXTUQ010000461.1:0-5001 GCA_964247405.1 uncultured Acetobacteraceae bacterium | reverse complement strand
AGATCGCCCGGGCCGCCGCCCTGCCGCTGTGCCTGGCCATGCCGCGGGACGGCCGGCTGCGGCGGGCCGTCGCGGCGCTGCTCGCGCGTCCGGACGACGCAAGCAGCCTGGAGGACCTTGCGGCGGTGGCGGGCGCCTCCAGCCGGACGCTCGCCCGCCTGTTCCGGGCCGAGACGGGCCTCAGCTTCCGCCAATGGCGGCAGCAGGCCCGCATGACCGAGGCGCTGCGCGCGCTGACCACCGGGGCCAGCCCGGCCCGGGCCGCAGCCATCGCCGGCTATGCCGGCCAACCCGCCTTCGGCGCCGCCTTCCGCAGCATGTTCGGCATGACGCCCGGGCAAGCCCGGCTGCATGACCGTGCCTTTGGACCTTCAGCCATCGCCTGAGCTGTTGGATCACGTATCAGCCGAAAGGCTGAGTCGAACTCCTGGTTCCGCTGTGACGACCTCCAGCATCGGCTCAGTCTCAGGATTGCAGCAAACCCTGGCGATGATGACCCTTTGCTTCTCATGGTCAAGTGCAGCGGCCGTCACCAACCATGCGCGCCTGCAGCGAAAACTCCGCGGCGGCTCCCGGCCGCAAGGGCGAGTGGGCGTCGTCAGCGCATCGGCAGGAACCCGCCCAGGATCGCGCCGTACAGCACTTGCGCCAGCAAGGTCGTCAGCGGCGTGCGGTGGCCGTAGTTCAGGCCCAGGAACCCCGGCGGCTCCAGCTTCGGCTCGCTGGACGGCGCATCGTACTCCAAGGCGATGCGCGGATGGACCTGCGCCATCACCGGCAGCGACACCAGCAGGAACAGCCCGTGCAGCGCCCCCAGGATGGCGCCGGCCCACCAGGTCACGATGCCCAAGCTGGTGAAAATGAAGAAGTACAGCACCGCAAACGCCCAGCCTCCAGCCAAGTACATCAGGGAGCCGTACAGCACGGCACGCCTGCGGTCCGCGGTGACGAAGGTGCCGAACAGGAACGGCAGGCTGAGCCGCGACAGTCCCAGCCCCTGGCTGCCCTGCAGCACCGTCGTCATCACCGCCGTCGCGACCAGCGCCCACAGCAGCACGGCATCCAGGTTGTCGTACAGGCCGTGCAGCAACAGCAGCATGTGGCTCATGGCGACCGTTCCTTCCTGGCCTGTTCCAGCATCAGCGCCGCCGAGATCAGCCCGGCATGGGTGAACGCCTGCGGCACGTTGCCGAGCGCCGCGCCCGTGAGGGGGTCGTACTCCTCGGCCAGCAGCCCCACGTCGTTGGCGAGCGATGCCGCGCGGTCGAACAGCGCCTCCGCTTCCGCCACCCGGCCCTGCATGGCCAGCAGCTCCACGCCCCAGAAGCCGCAGATGCCGAACGCGCCCTCCCGCGACGGCAGCCCGTCCACCTCCGGCGCGTAGCGGAGCAGCAGCCCTTCCCGCCCCAGCTCGCGTTGGATGCGGGCGAGCGTGCCGGTGATGCGGGGATGCCGGGCATCATGGAAGCCGAGCCGGGCCATGATGAGCAGGCTGGCGTCCGCCCAATCCTCCCCAAACGCGCCGACATAGCTGCCGCTGCCGTCCGGCGCCTCCAGGAAGCCCTGCTTCTCGATGGCCGCGCGCACCGCGTCGCGCTCTCGCAAAAACAGGTCCCGCGGCGCACGCAGGTGCCCGGCGCCGTCCAGCGCCAGCAGAATGTCCAGCGCCGACCAGCACATCAGCTTGGAATGGACGTAGTGCCGGGCCGGGCCGGGCACTTCCCAGATGCCGCTGTCAGGCTCCCGCCAGGTTTCGCACACCTGGCGGCCGAAGCCGACCAGCAGCCGCTGCTCGTCCCGCGCCAGCCTGCCGCCGCCCGCAACCCAGGCGGCCGACGCGGAAATGGCCGAGCCGTACACGTCGTGCTGCAACTGCTCCACGGCGTTGTTGCCGACGCGGACCGGGGCGGAGCCGCGGTAGCCTTCCAGGTGGTCCAGCTCGAGGTAAGGGTGCTCGGTGCGGCCATGCACGTCGTAGAGCACCATGAGGCGCGGCTGGGTCAGCCGGGTGGAGTGCAGCAGCCAGTCCAGGTAAGCCCGGCCCTCGTGGCGGAAGCCGATGCCGGCGAAGGCCCGCAGCGTCGTCGCGGCATCCCGCAGCCAGCAGAAGCGGTAGTCCCAGTTGCGCGCCCCGCCGATCGCCTCCGGCAGCGAGGTGGTCGCCGCCGCCAGCACCGCCCCGGACAGGCCGTAGGTCAGCAGCTTCAGCGTCAGCGCGCTTCGCAGCACCATCGCATGGTGGCGCCCACCGAAGCGGCACTGGCCGCTCCAGGCCCGCCACCATGCGGCGGTCTGCTCCATGCGCGCGTCCGCCCCGGCGCCCAACGGCGGGATAACCAGCATGTCGCGCGTGGCATGGGACAGCGACATGCGGCGGCGCTCGCCGGGGCGCAGAACGGTCCGGCCCACCAGGCCCGAACCGCCCGGGGCGGGCTGCATCTCCACCTCGGTCAGCAGGTTGAAGGCTTCGCCCCCATGCTGGAACACCCAGCCCAGCGCCCGGCCGCGGTGGGCCAGGCGAGGCTGCGAGCGGGCGTAGTCAGGGCGCGGGTCATACAGCGCCTCCAGCTCCACCTCGCCCTCGATGCCCTCGGCGATGCGCAGCAGCTCCCGCTCCGGCGCCAGCCCGGCGGCGTCGCCGTTCCTGAGCGGCATGAGGTCGATGACCCGGGCGCGCCCGCCGGCGGTGATGAAGGTGGTTTCCAGCACGTTGGTGCCGTCCAGGTAGCGCCGCTCCGTCCGGAAGGGCATGGTCGGGCGCAGGGCGAAGCGGCCCCCGCGCCGACGGTCCAGCAGTGCCGCGAACACCGATGCGCCGGAGATCGCCGGCATGCAAAGCCAGTCCACCGACCCCTGACGGGAGATCAGCGCCACCGTCCGGCAGTCGCCGACGATGGCGTAGCCGGCAATGGGCGGATAGGCCGCCGCGTCGTCGGCCGCAGCCAGCTCCGTGCTTGTCAGCGCCGGCGCGTCAATGGTGGTCACGTGGCTCAATGGTCGCGCGCTCCTGGGGTCAGCGTTCACGATGGATTGGATTACGCAGCCGTCCGCCGGTGCAGCGGACCGCACCCGCGGCGCACTGGCCCTTGCTTCCCTGCTGCCTGCTTCCGGCGGGCATTCTTGGAAAAGCCTCGCCCGTTGGTGCCTTACACGCGCGCCAGCACGGCTTTCCGCAGCACCGGCAGCAGGGTCGAGGGTTCCGGCCGCCGCGTGTAGTCCGGGTTGACCTCCGCGTGGAGGATGCGCCCGTCGGCCCCAATCACGTAGCGGGCGGGCATCGGCAGGGTCCAGGACGGCTCGCCGTTGACGGTTGCCAGGTCGTTGCCGAATCCCTTGTAAACCGCGATCAGGTCGTCCGGCAGCCGGAAGCGCAGGCCGAACGCAGCCGCCACCTCGTTTCCCTTGTCGGTCAGGATGGGAAAGGCCAGGCGGTTGTCCCGCAGCGCCTTGCGGCTGTTGGCGGCGGTTTGGGGCGAGACGGCGGCCATCGTGCCGCCCGCGGCCTCGATGGCGGGAAGCTCCGCTTGCAGCGCTTGCAGGTCGGTGTTGCAGTACGGGCACCAGGTCCCGCGATAGAATGTCAGCACCAGCGTGCCCTTCGCCAGCAGGTCCCGCAGGCTCACCGGCCGGCTGTCCTCGTCGGGCAGGGTGAATGCCGGGGCGGCATCGCCGACTTTCAGCGCGCGCCCGGCCTGGCCGGATGCGATCAGGTCCGCCGTGGCCCGGCGCATCGTTTCCAGCACCTCCGGCGGCTGCCGCTTCTGGAAGGCATCGCGGAAGGCGTCGAGTTTCGCTTGCAATGACATGGTTGCTCCTCTGGTCCGGCGCTCCCCTGCGCGGCATGGTCCGGCAAACCCTGGGGACGAGGCGGGACGGCTTGACGTGCCCAACCGGGCACCCGTCATGTCGCGCTGCGGGGCAACCCGGGACAATGCCGAGGTGGCATGGTTTCCATGCAACGGCAGTGCCGTTGCGGGACGCATCCGGCGCTGGGCAGTCAGGCAACTGCACAACCACCTCGTTCATGCCTATCCGCTGCGGGAACGGGCGACGATGGACTACGGAGATGCGGCGTCCCCAGGCGAGGCGCCCCCGCCAGCGGCGGCCCCCTCGGATGCGGCGGAGCGAAATGGCCTGCAATCGCAGGCCCGCGTCGCAGCGTCCGGCGTGGGGCGGCGCTCGGCGGCCTGGACGTGCTCGAAACCGGCAGCGGGCGCGGCGGCGGCGCGGCTTTCGTCGCCAGGACGATTGTGACTTGCCCGGCTTTGGTCAAGCCCTCCGGACAACTGGCTCCTGCAGTTCTGGGCATAGGTAGATTCCGAACCTTACCCTGCAGGCCGCCGTGCGCCACCTTGTGTCGCAATCCGGAAGCCACGCCGCCTTTTGGATGGAGCGCCGCCTGGAAGGCATCCAGCAACGGCGGCGGGCAGCGCCGCCTGGGCAACCAGTTGGACGAGGCCGTCACTACCCGCGTGCATCGACGTTCAAGCCTGTGATAGGCCGCAGCCCTGACGCAAGGGCCTTTTCGCTTCCATGCCGCATCGACGCGGCCAAACCCAACACTGGAGACCAAACCATGCGTTTCACCCTACTCGCCGTCTTGCCGATGGTCGCTCTTGCCGGCTGCGCGGAAGAGTCGCGCCTGCCCCCGGTATCCACCGCCTTCCGCGGCAGCGGCTCCAGCATGTCCGAGCCAGAGCCAGCCAACAGCCTGCCCCGCGGCTCATCGGTCAGCGAGCCGTTGACGGGCAGTGTCGGCGACGTCGGGAACACCAGGGTCGGCCCGGCGACGTCGGCGCCCCGAGGGCAGCTCCATCCGTGAGCAGCCGCTACTAGCGGCGCCGTTCAGGACAGCCTGCCATAGCCTCAAGAGGTCGGCTATCCGAGTGATCCACCTCCATCGAGATCAACTCCACGGCTCCTTCAACATGCTTTTGCACGCAGGTGACCTTGTTGCACGGACCCGCCCATTGGCGCCCGGAGCCGGCTTGGCGTAGGAGG
>CAXTUQ010000460.1:0-5041 GCA_964247405.1 uncultured Acetobacteraceae bacterium | reverse complement strand
GCCGCGCTGTATGGCGTGGGGGCGCGGCTTGATGAGCGTCCCGAGCTGCTGTTCCAGCTGCGCGGGGTGGACGCGGGCGACCTCCTGGCCGGCTTGGACGCCGCGGTGCCGGCATCGCGCTCCGCTGGGGCAAGGACGCTTGAGGCCGAGGACGTGTCGGCTTTGTTCGGCCTCGACCTGGCGGGACCGGAGGATGCGAATGGCAGTCCGGCAAGTCCTCAGTCCCGTCGTGCTGCGCCCGCCGCCCGGTCCGGCCAGAACAAGCCAAGCGAGGCCGACCCTCGCCGCCGGGCGAAGTTGTGCCGGCAAAGGCGTCCATCTCGGCCTTTTCCAAACAAGCAAGCGTGGCCAAGGCGGTCTCGCCAGAGGTCAAGGGCTCTCGGCCGGGTACTGTGCCGGCCAAGCCGACGCGGGTGCGACGTCCGGCGTCAGTATCCGGTTCGGGAGTAACGGCAACGGTCCCGGCCGCCCCCAAGAAGCGCACCGCCGCCCAGCTTGGGGCAGCCAGTAAGCTGGACAAAAAGGCGGCCGAGAGGACGGTGGCGGATGTCATCGCGCGGATCGGACAGCACCTCGTGATGGGAGTGGACGTGACGCGGGCCGAGCAGGGTGTGAAGGCTGGCGCCCGCGATGCGCAGGTGCCTCCTGAGCCAGCCGCCAGTTCCGGTCTTCGAACTCCGGCCAAAAGGAAACCGGTTGTCGGGCCGGCGAAGAGGCGCAAGGCTACGGCCTGACAGCCGGCGGGGCGCTGGCGCATTGCCCAGGTGTGAGATGCAACGGAGTTGACGAAGCCTTCCAGCTTTGTTCGAAGCTTCTGCTTCTTGCGGGCTGGGAGAAACCGCGGCACCTCGGAACCTTTTTGAACGGCCCGTTTGCGCCTCGATCCCCTCCTTGCTCGCCAGCTGTTCCTCGGCTGGGTCAGACAGCGCGAGCCTCGCCTATGCTCGTGCTTGCCGCCCGTGGTGCGCGTGGTCCATGCTCCGCCCATGTTCATAGTGACCGATGCCGATGCCGCCGCGATCCGCATCCCCTTCCACAAAGAGGGCGAGCTGTCGGCCATCATCGAGCTGCGGCAGCGCTTCCCGGGGATCACCGACCATGCCAAAGCCCGGGCGTGCGCCTGGACCATCGCCGGCTGGCAGCCGCCGTCGGCGGTGCCTTGCCCAATGGTGCCGTTGCGTCCTGGCAAGGGCCGACGGCGCAGTTCTCCCGGCTTCTAGGAACCGCCGCGCCGCCTGCTTGAAGCGGCACACAGCGCGGGCCAACCCCCACCCAAACAGCGCCCGAAACCGAGCACATGCCCGGGCGTTCGTCGCCCGCTCGCGGTTTATGGCGAGCGACAGCAGCCTGGGGAGGATCAGATGGCAGCAGCACCGAGCACCCTCACGGAACTCTACACCGCGGACCTGCGGGACCTTTGTTCAGCCAACGACCAGATGCAGAAAGTCGTGCAGCAGTTCAGCGACAAGGCGGCGGACCCGAAGCTGAAGCAGTTGTTCGGCAAGTCCGTCAGCGGCATCGCCCAGCACACGCAGGCGTTGCGGGCGATGATGGACGCGGACAGCGACAGCCCCTGCCCGGGCATGCAAGGTCTGGTCCAAGAAGCGACGAAGCACGCCCTGGAGGCCGACCTGCCGCCGCAGTTGCGCGACCTGGAGATGGTCGCGCAATACCAGCGCATGTCGCACTACGGCCTTGCCGGCTTCGGCACGGTTGCGGCCTATGCCGAAGCGCTGGGAATGAGTGAAGAAGCGGGCAAGCTGAAGTCGATCGTCTCGGACATCTACAAGGCCGACGAGTACTCCAGCAGCCTGGCGGAAAGCGCGCAGAGGACAGTCGTCCAGGGTTGAATGAGAGTGGGGCTGGCCGGCGAGCGCCGGCCCCAAACTGTCAGGCTTCATGCCGCCGTGGGGAGTGTCAGAAACCTGGGGCGCTACGCCGCGCTGATGAACCGCGTCACCTGGGCAAGCGAGTATGAGGCCGGACGCAGGCGCTTCCTGGGAGGGTAGGCAGCCGCGCCGCGTGCAAACCATTGAACAACGGTTCAGCGAACCGGCGCGGTTCCTCCCTTGAGCTACGATGCGGTGGCGTTGGTCAGCACCTCCGGGTTCACGACCCGAACGGGCGCGCCGTCGAGGAACGCGAGCGCATTCTCAACGCTCTGAGGGTAGAAGATACGCCAAGTCTCCGCGACACCGTAGCCGAGATGGGGCGTCAGCACGGTGTTCGGCGCCCGGCGCAGCCGATGGTCGGCCGGCAAAGGCTCGCGGTCATAGACGTCCAGCCCCGCGAAAAGGCGCCCGGCATGCAGGGCCTCGATCAAGGCATCCTCGTCGACCAGCGGACTGCGTGACGTGTTGATCAGGATCGCGCCGGGCTTCATCCGGGCGATCTCGGCAGCGCCGAGGGTGTTGCGGCTTCGCGGCGACAGCACCAGGTGCAGGCTGATCGCATCGGAGCGGGCGAGCAGT
Organism: uncultured Acetobacteraceae bacterium; assembly: GCA_964247405.1. Lineage (GTDB taxonomy): Bacteria > Pseudomonadota > Alphaproteobacteria > Acetobacterales > Acetobacteraceae > CAHJXG01. The sequence continues at coordinate 2,570 of CAXTUQ010000460.1, read as the reverse complement.
TCGTTCTTTGTGACAAGCTCGGCCCCGGCGGCAGCGGCAGCCTCGCGGGTGATGTTCTGGCTCCAGCCCAGCACCGCCATGCCGAGGGCGCGGCCATACTGGGCCATGAGCGAACCGAGGCGGCCAACCCCCACAACCCCGAGCGTCTTGCCGGCAAGCGTGATCCCGACCGGAACGCCCTCCTGGAATCGCCCGGTGCGGATCGCGGCGTCACCGGCCGGGATCGCGCGCGCGACCGACAGGAGCAGGCCGAACGCCAGCTCCGCGGTCGAGGACCCGCTGCCGGCAGCGGTGGTGCACACGACCACGCCGCGCTCGGTGCAGGCCGTGAGGTCGAGCGAGGGGTTCCGTGCTCCCGTGATGCCCAGCATGCACAGCCGGCGCATCCGCTCGATCAGCGATCTGGGAAACGGCGTTCGCTCGCGCATCGACAGGACGACGTCGAACTCCGCGAGCGCGACTGCGGCATCGTCCTCGCTGGCGAACGCCTCGGAGAAGAACGTGACCTCGGCCCGCGCTTGGAGGGCCGACCACTCCGCGCTGCCGCGCGCGACCCCCTGCCAGTCATCCAGCACCGCCACTTTGATCACCGGTTCCTCCTCACGCCGATCGTCGCGTCGTCGGCAGTCACGCATCATCCTCGGGCGCGCATCCTTGCTGCTTCGCAGGCCTACGCCTTACGCTTGGCAGCCGGCTTCTTGACAACCGGCCTCTTGACGGTTCTCGGCTTGCCTTTCGCGTCAGGCTCGCCCGGCTCCTCGTCTTCTTCCGGCTCTGCTTTCTCGTCGTCCTCGCCCTTCGACTTGGCGGCTTCGACATTGGTGCTGCCCTCGGCGACCCTGCTCAGCGCCTGGTCATCGTCGCGGGCTGCGTCGCGCAGGGTTTCCAGGTCCGTGATGGCCTGGTCCAACCCCATCTGCCGCGCAAACGCCAGCAAGGAGCCGTAGCGGGTGACCTCGTAGGTCTTCACACCCTGGATGCTCGCGATCAGCGCAGCGTCCAGCACCGGGCCGGGCTCGCCCTCCTCGATGGCCTCCTGGCACTCGGCCAGCAGGCCGTTCATCGCTTCGCAGGCTTTGCCGCGGGGACGTTTGCCGACGGTCTCGAACACCCGGTCCAGCGCCTCGATCGGCTCATGGGCGTTGTCCTTGGCCTTCTTCAGGACCTCCCGGACTTCCTCGTTCTGGACCGCTTTCATGATCCTGGGTGCAGTCCTCGCGAACGCTTTCTCGGCGTAGTAGATGTCCTGCAGGAAATGCAGGAACAGGTCGTTCATGGTCTTCATGGTGGGGCTCCAACGCCGGGCTGGTTTGCCGGTCGTGCGGGGCAACGCCCACGGCGCCAGGAGGTTTGAGCTCGATGGATGCTGTCCGGTTGTGAGGCTCCCTTGGTGGCCTTCGTGATGAGGCGTGCGTTGAGGGCGTCGCATGGGCTTGTGCGTCCGTGCGGCGCCGAACTGGCGAGCGCCGGTTTGGCTTTAAGTTGTTCGGCGATGTCGCGGTTTGGCGTCCTGCCGTCCGGCACGCGCCGGCCCTTGTTCCCGGGCATCAATGCCGCAACCCGCGTCGGCCTCTTGACCAGCGCGGCTCGGATGCAAAACGCCGGGCCTGCTATGTCGTGCCGCATGAGCACGCCAAGGACGACCACGCGGGCCGCGCTCACGCCAGGCGAGCGGGACACCATACGCCGCGAACTCGACCAGTTCTTTTCGACGTTGCCGAGCGTTGCCGACGGTTTCCAGCTCCGGACCTGGCGCGGCGGCCCGCAGGCGGGCCAGCCCAGGGGGCGGCTGGTGGCGAAAGGCCTGCTCGAGCGCGGGCTGATGCGCCTCCAGCCGACCCCCTGGCCGCCGCGTCTGTTCTTCACCGAGGCGGGCCTGACGGCGCTGCGGGCGATGATGGCCGACCGCCGCTTCGCCAACCCCGCGACGTTTGCGCACGTGCGCCAGGAACTCGGCATCGACCCCGGCCCGGAGGAGCCGTAGCCCGGGTCCGCCGGCCTATCCATCCCGTCCTGCGCTCGCCGCCGCTCCCTGCCCTGCCCGGCTTCGAAACCGGCGCTTTGCATTCGGCCCAGGAGCGACCTTGCTGACGTGCCCCGCTGCGAGCGCACCCGCGGCGGAACGCACCATTCCCTGGCCCGATGCAAGCTGGCCGACGAAGCGGCCCAGTCCGCTCCCGAGGCGGAAGCGTCCGTTCCAGCGGCGCCGGCGGCGCACTGGAGCCCGGCGGCGGATCGGGTGCGGTTCGACTCGCCCGCAATCGAGCGGGTCGCGGCACAGGGCGGCCCGAACCAGGCCATGGCCAGGCTGTTGGTTGCGGCGCGTGCGGCGGGTGCCGGCTCACGCTGGCCGTTCTGACGGGAGCTGGCCGTCACGGCGGCGCACCCGCCCGCGCCAGGGTTTCCAGAGCGCCGGAGCTTGGAGCGGATCGGGCTGGGCGTCCGGTCAAGCATTGCCATTGGCCTGCGTCATGGCGTGCGTCTTGTCGACGTTGCCGACCTGGATCGGGCTGAAATCCCCATCCTGCTGCAACACGACGTCGCCCTGCTTGGCGAGCTCGAGGCTGGCG
>CAXTUQ010000459.1:0-5049 GCA_964247405.1 uncultured Acetobacteraceae bacterium | reverse complement strand
GGCTGACCGGTATGCGCGCGGGGCCAGGCGCGGAGCGCCCGTCCGGGTTGGTGGGGTCGCCGAAACGCGCAGCGTTTGCAGCGAAATCGCGGAGCGATTTGCGCGGGGCTGAGGCCGCGCGCCAAAAACGACTCTGATACCGGTCGCCCGATAGGGCGGCTGGTATAAGCGAACGCGAGCGCCGCCTGTATGCTGCGGCTGAGGCGCGTGCTGCCGGATACGGCGGCATTGCTGCGGTGTCGGCGGCGACGGGCATTGCGGCGAGCACGATCGGCCGCGGCCTGAAGGAGCTGACGGTCCTCGACACGCTGGCCCCGGACCGGATTCGCCGTCCCGGCGGCGGGCGCAAGCTGTGGGTGGCGAAAGATGCGACGCTGCTCGACGACCTGCTGGCGCTGGTTGAGTCGAGCGAACGTGGCGACCCGACGCCGCCGCTGCGCTGGACCTGCAAAAGCTTGTCACAGTTGACGGCCGCGTTGGTCGCCCAGGGGCACCGGATCGGCCGCACGGTGGTGGGCGAGTTGCTGCACAAGCAGAAACCCAGTCTGCAAGCCCATCGCAAGACCCGCGAAGGCGAGGGCCACCCAGATCGGGACGCGCAATTCGTCCACATCAACAACAGCGTCAAGGCGGCGCTGGCCGCAGGTCAGCCGGTGATCTCGGTCGACACCAAGAGGAAGGAGCTTGTGGGCGACAAAAATGCCGGTCAGGCGTGGCGTCCCCGGGGCGAGCCGGGAGAGGTCCGGGTGCATGACTTCCTGATCAAGGAGCTGGGCCGGGCGGTGCCGTATGGTGTTTACGACCTTGCGGCCAACGCCGGATGGGTCGGCGTCGGCGTGAACCACGACACCGCGGCGTTCGCCGTGCAGACGATCCGCCGCTGGTGGACCGAGATCGGCAGCGCTCGCTACCCGGATGCCGCGCGGCTGCAGCGAAATCCGAAGGATTTGCGCGGGTTCGCCGGACATCGAGGAGGTGTTCGGCTGGATGGGGACCGTGGGCGTCCTGCGCAAGGCCCGGCACCGTGGCAACGAGCGGGTCGGCTGGATGCTCACCTTTGTCGCGGCCGCTGGCAACCTGGTGCGCCGGCCCAAGCTGCTGGCAGGGGCTGGGTAGTCATGCCCGGACTCTGCCCGCAGCTGTGATCTTCACCCCGCCACGGCAGCGAAAACCGGCAAAACCGCAGGGCGCAAGTCGGCTCAGCCGCTGAAAGCACGCTCAGCGGCTCGCAAACCGCCCGATTTTCCGCAGCCTGCTAAATGCGGCTGCCAGGCCGCGAGCGCCTCGGGCGTGACCCAGACCGTCAAGCTGCCCTACCGTTCAGATGCCCTACCGTTCAGATGCTGCGTGAGCAGTGCCTGACGCCATGGTCCTGGCATGACAGGATCACGGCGCGGCGGTGTCGGGATGGTTTTCAGGCTGGCTGCCCATGATGGCTCGCGTGGGGCTTCCCTCCGGCACCGCCATACCGCCTCGACCGCTGATTAAGCTCTGCGATTCATCGCTGTGCAGGGTGAAGACGGCGTGGGCGGGATGCCGAGTGACCAACTGCCAGGGAGTGCCATGCGGATCAGCGTCGGAATCGACATTGCCAAAGAGATACACTGGGTCACGGCCATCGACGCCGACGGCGTCGTGCGGGCCATCGACGCCGACGGCGTCGTGCGGATCGACCGCAAGCTGCTCAACACGCCGCCCGACATCGCAGCGCTGGCCGACGAGTTGACCGCTTTGCACGGCACGGTCCGCATCAGCCTGGACGGCATCGCTGGCCTGGCCGAAGCCATGCTGGCCCAGGCCGGGTTCGCCCTCGTCCATGTGCCGGGCATCGCCGTCAACCGCGCTCGCCACGGCACGGTTGGTGGCGAGAACAAGTCCGACCCGCGCGATGCCCTCACCATCGCCGGCCAGGCCTGAACCCGGGTGGACCTGCGCCCCATCGAACCGACGACTGAGATTGACCTCGAGGCCGGGCCGCTGATTAGCCGTCGCGGCGATCTGGTGCAGGCCCAAACCCAGCGCCTGTCGCGCATGCACGACCTGCTCGTCAGCATCTTCCCGGGCCTGGAAGCCTGCCTTGACCTCAAGACCAGCGCCACTTGGCGCGCCGACTGCGAAGCAGCCGGTGGCGGAGCCACCGGAGGGACGCGGCCCTCATCCGCAGCCTGCGGGCGCAGACGCTGCGCATTTCGCCGGCATGGGGGTCATGCCAGCGAAATCGCGTAGCGATTTGCGCGACACCGCAGAGTCCATCGCCGAGACAGGCAACCTGTCCCGCTTCCACTCTGCCGACGCACTCGCCTCGGCCGCCGGCATGGCGCCGGTGCTGCGCCAATCTGGCGGGACGCGCTTCTTGCGTCGGCTGAACGGCGGCAACAAAGGCCTCAAGCGCGTGTTCTATCAGTCCGCGTTCTGCTTGCCCAACCACGACGGCAGCCACACCTTCGACGACCGCAAACGACGCGAGGGGAAACGCCACCAAGCCGTCATCGCCCTCGCGCGACGCCGCATGAATGTGCTCTGGGCTGTGGTTCGCTCTCGGACGCCCTTTCAATCTGGCTTCAAAACAGCCGCTAAACTGACCCATTAGGCTGCCGCGTTGCTGCAGCGCCCTGTCGTACCCTGGCCAGTTGGGGACCTTGTAGCACTCCCGAAGGATCTTGGCGGCGCGGCTCGTTGGCCTTGCATCGGTCATCCAGAAAACGAGGAAACGGGCCCATACGCCCTGTTCGCGCCCGGCCAAAACCCTGCACAGGACCTGAATTGTGCACCAACGCCTCCTTGCGGCGGCAAACGGGCCACAGTGCGCGAGTTTATGCAGAAGCTTGCCGGCCGTCAGGCAGCCAATGCCAGGCAATGCCGTTCCTGCTCGCGGCCGGGCCTTTTTAGGCCGACGGGTGCAAGGGACAAGAGCGATGACGGAAAGACAGGCAGCGAAGCCCCGGGCGAAGCTGGGCGGCCCGGGCCAGGCGCCCGGCTTTCCTCGGCGCGAGGCGAAGGGCTGAACGGCGTGACTGCCTTCAGGCTTTCGGAAGCGCACCCGGCTTCCGGCGCGCTGCCGCCCGCTGCGGGTATAAGCGATGCCTGACATGCTTGAACTCGCTGGCCGAAGCCCGGCCTTGCAGGCAGCCGCCGTCGTTGGCGGGACCTTCGTGCTTGAGGACGCGGCCACGGTGCTGACGGCCATCGCGGCGCGGGCCGGCAGCATCCGGACCTCGCTGGCGCTGGGCAGCCTGTATGCCGGCATCGTGCTCGGCGACCTCGGCTTGTACGGGATTGGCATGTTGTCCGCGCGTTTCGGCTGGGCGCGGCGGCTGCTGCCGCCGGCCGCGCGGCGGGACGGGCAGAATTGGCTGCGCGGCCGCGTGTTCCGGGTCGTGTTCGCGAGCCGCTTCGTCCCCGGCGCGCGGCTGCCCACCTACACGGCCTGCGGCTTCCTGGGCGTCGGGTTGGGGCCGTTCCTCGCCGCCGCCGTGGTGGCGACCTCGATCTGGACCACGATGCTGTTCGGGGCGTCGCTCGCGGCGGGCGAGGTGCTGGTTCGGTATCTCGGCCCTTGGCGGTGGGTGGGCGCTGCCGGGTTCGCCGCGGCGATCGCGGTGATCGGGCGCTTGGCACGACGTATGCCCGCAATGCGGCCATGAAAGTTGAGGCCATAAGGATTGAGGCCGTTCGGAGCCACGCCGCCGAACGCGCCGGCGCGGTGGTGAGCCACTTCGAGTTCTGGCCGGGCTGGGCGTTCTACGGCCCGATTGTCCTGCAATGGATCGGCCTCGGCCTGCGCTACGGCGACTTCAGCCTGCCGACCGCCGCCAACCCGCGGATCGAGGTCGGCGGGCTGTGCGGGGAGTCGAAGGGCGCCATCTTGGACCAGATCCGCGCCCCGGCCCGGGACGCGGTGGCGCCCTACGTGCGGCTGTGGCCCGAGGGACCGGACGCCTGCGAGCGCGCCATGGCCGGCGTGAAGCTGTCCTACCCGGTTGTTGCGAAGCCCGACATCGGCTGCAACGGCTCGGGCGTCCGCCTGGTCCGCAACCGCGCCGACCTGGCCCGCTACCTCGACGCTTTCCCGGCCAATGCTGCGCTGCTGCTGCAACGCTACGTCCCATTCGAGGGGGAGGCCGGGCTGTTCTACGTTCGCCACCCCGGCGAGGCGAAGGGACGGATCACCTCGGTCACGCTGAAGCGGGCGCCAGTCCTGATCGGGGATGGCCGCTCCACCCTGCGGACGCTCCTGATGGCGGACCGGCGTGCTTATGCGGCGCGGCACCAATACTTGCCGCACCTCGCGGGCCGTCTGGACCAGGTGCCGGCGGACGGCGAGCGGGTACGGCTCGTGTTCGTCGGCAACCATTGCAAGGGTTCGATCTTCCATGACGGCCGCCACTTGATCACGCCCGCGCTGACCGCCCGGGTGGAGGCGCTGGCGCGCGCGATGCCCGATTTCCACTTCGGGCGGTTCGATGTCCGCTATGCCTGCGGCGGGGCCCTGCAGGACGGCGACTTCTGCGTGATCGAGGTCAACGGCGTGGGCTCCGAGGCGACGCATATCTGGGACGCCCGCACCCGGTTGCGGGACGCCTGGCGCGACCAGTTCCAGCATTGCCGCGCCGCCTTCGAGATCGGCCGGGCCAACCGCGCCCGCGGCCTGCGCCCGAGCGGGATGCGGGCCGTGCTGCGCCATTGGCTGTTGCAGCGCCGGCTCATGCGGATCTACCCGGCCCACGATTGACCGGGGTTGCAGCTTGTTATGTTGGCTCCGGCGCGTCCTATTGCCGCGCCAGGCGCTGCAGCCGCGGGCGCAACCTCAGAGACCGGCAACACAGGCTAGCCTGAAAATGGTGCTGTGCTTGTTGACGCGGCCGAGGCAGTCGCCTCCGAGGTCGGCAAAGCCGATGCCGCGCTGGAGCATATGGAGGATGGCGACCAGGATTTTGTGAGCGACTGCCATGACGGCCTTCTTCCTTTCGCTTCCACGCAAAAGCGTCGTCGGCGTCCACCTCCTCGATACTGCTGGCGAAGTTGGAAGGGGTTTGGCACGGGGTGGAT
>CAXTUQ010000458.1:0-5061 GCA_964247405.1 uncultured Acetobacteraceae bacterium | reverse complement strand
AACCCGAGCCGACCAAACTCACAACTGAGTCAACTTCATACGATCCCGCTCTAGAACAAGCCGCCCGGACCCATCACCATGCATCGCGGGTTGGAACGCTGCCATGCCATTCATCAAGGACGCATGCTTGCCCTCAAGCCGCAATCAAATGTGAGCATCCCGTAGCCCCAAAGGGCGACCGGTATCAGCGTCGTTGTTGGCCCGCAGCCTCAGCCGCAAACGCTGCGCGTTCCGGCGACCCGTCAACCCGGACGGGCGCTCCGCGCCTGGCCCCGCGCGCATACCGGTCAGCCCAAAGGGCTGCCGGTACCAGGCCGCTTCGTGCCGGTGCTGATCCTGATCGCCGTGATCACGGCCTACAACCCCAACTTCCTGAGCGTCCGCAACTTCGGTCGCATCGGGGTGTCGGCCACCCCGTCCCTGCTGGTGGCGGTGGAAGTGACCTTCATCATCCTCATGGGCTCCATCGACCTGCCGATGGAAGGCACCATCGCGCTCTGCGCCGTCGTCTTCGCCACGTTGCTCCACCTTCTGGGCGGCGCCGCGGGTTGGGGTCTGCTGGCCGTGCCGGCCGTGATCCTGACCGGCATCCTCATGGGCCTCATCAACGGCCTGATCCACGTCAAGCTGCAGATTCCCTCCTTCATGGCGAGCTTGGGCATGGGCTTCGTCGGGCTCGGGGCGACCTCCATCATCTCGGGCGGCTACCGGATCAATGTTGGCGACCCTGTGTTCCGCGCCCTGCTCACCGAGCGCATCTTCGAGCTGCCGCTGATGGTCTATGCGGCATTGATCGGGCTCGCGGTCGGCTGGTTCATCGAAACCTACACGATCCTCGGCCGCAACTTCTACGCGGTGGGGGGCGGCGAGGACTTGGCGCGGGCCTTGTAAGTCGGCGCTGGTGTCTGCGATTAGCTACCGCCGATACTGCAGCGGTGAGCTTGTGCGGGCGTCGGGCAGAGTAGCCCGTCCCGGAGATGGAGCCCCGCTGCTGCTGCCGCCTTTCGACTGGACAGTATGCGGGGCGCTGGCTTGGCCAACAGCCTGATCACAAGGATGGTCAAGAAAGGCGGACTTGAGACATTCTGTGGGGGGTTCTATGGACGTCATCGGCATCGACGTATCCAAGCTCAAGTTCGACGTCGTGTTCATTATTGGCGCGCGCTCCAGGCACGCCGTGTTTTCCAACACCGAGGCCGGTTTCCAGCAGCTCCTGGCCTGGCTCGGCAAGCAGCGCCCGGACCCAGACTGTTCCTTGCACGCCTGCATGGAAGCAACCGGCAACTGGGGGCTCGACCTCGCCGACTTCCTGCATGGGCAAGGCATGCAGGTCAGCATCGTGAACCCGCTGAGGATCAAGGCATTTGGCCAAAACCAGCTTGCCCGCAACAAGAACGACAAGCTTGATGCGGGCGTCATAGCCCGGTTCTGCCAAACCCAGAACCCGCCGTTGTGGGTGCCGCCCGCGCCTCATCTGCGCGAGTTGCGCGAACTCGTCCGCCGCTGCAATGCCCTCAAGGATGCTCGCGTGCAGGAAACCAATCGCCAGAAATCAGGCTTTGCTTCTCCTGCCGTTGCACATTCCATCGAAACCCATCTTGCCTGGTTGGATCAGCAGATCGATGAGGTCTCGGGAGCGGCGCTGCGGCTCATACAAGGTGATCCGACGCTCCGGAAGAACTTGTCCTTGTTGCGCAGCATCACAGGGCTCGGCGACGTATCCGCTGCCATCCTGCTTGCCGAGCTGCCCAACGTCGAACCGAGAGGTTCGCCGGACATCGCGGACTTCACGCCCAAGGCACTCGCAGCCTTTGTCGGCCTGTCTCCACAGGAGCACAGCTCCGGAAGCCCTATGCGCAGGCCGGGACGGATGAGCAAAGTGGGAGCGGAACGGCTTCGCGGCACGTTGTTCATGTGTGCGTTCAGTGCGAAACGGTTCAACCCGCGCTTGGCCGACTTCGTCCGGCGCATGACCGATGCCGGCAAGCCGCCCAAGGTCATCCTGGTCGCCGTCGCCCGCAAGCTCCTGGTCTATGCTCATGCTGTCATCCGCACCCAAAAGCCGTTCCAGCCTTTCCCGGATGCTCCTTCTTCGATTTGACCGCCAGCAAGGCATCATTGGGCGGCAGACAGCCTTGGGTTCTTTCGCACTTTCCGTGCTGTCATTCCGGTCGGAGATCGCGTAACCCCGTGATAGCAAATGGAGAGTTGCCAATCCCATGCCGGTCGCCGGTGAGGTTTAAAACAAGAGGGGCACGTCAGCCCTGCTCCGATTTCCCGGCTCCGTCGTCCTGCTTGACCTGCGTTCTTCAGCCTTCCAGCAAGGCATGCTGCTTGCTGGGCCGGGAGCACTACGAAGCTTCATGCCGTCCCGCCTACCAACCGTCGCCGTTTTCTCCCTGGCCGCCCAACTCGGCGATGAGTTGCTGGGCCGAGCGTTCCAGGGCGGATGTGCGGCCCTTGCCGCCCCGTCCGCGGCTGCGCGCGAGCCGGCGACGGAGCTGTCGGACGGTGGCGATGACCAGGTGCGCAAGAGCATCGTCGGGGAGCGCGGCGACAAGTCCGTTCCACTCGGTGCCGGACAAGCGTGCGGCCAGCACGTCGATGCTGCCGCATAAAGGCGTCTCCTCGATGTCCGATGGCGGTGGCTGGCGCTTGATCCCCGGCTTGGGTTTCGGTTTCGGGGTTGGACGCTGCTCCGGCACGGCTGGCGTCGGGGCAGGAGCGCCGAAGAAGTCTGCCTGCCGCCGATCCGCCTCCGGCCTACGCGCCACCATCTGGCCCTTCCCGTCTGATCGAGCGCCAACGTGGCACTCCGGGTGCTATGGCTCTACCTGGTTAAGGACGGCTACGGAGGCCGGAAGCAGCGGCGGCGAAAGTCTTGTTCTGATCCAAGATCAGGACCTGATGGACGGCATCCTAGGACCGCATGCGACCCTACTTTGCCATTCGCAATCCGACAGCGTTGCCCCCGAAGCAGTCGTTCCGACAAGCCGAGCAATTCCCGTTTTTCCGTGCAGATCAGGCCGTTTTGGGAAAAGTGTTTCGGGAACAGGCTTTGAGGAAATGGCCCCGGCTCGGGCGCCGTGCCCCCCGAGCCGCGGCGGGTTTTCCCGCTGGACCTTCCCTTCTGGAAAGGCCGGCTAGGAAGCTCGCCCCTCGCGTGGCGTGATCCTAAAACCAGTTCTTCATTCGCAGGCCATACGTGACCGCATCCGTGCGGCACTAAGGAAGCGTCGCAACGCCGGATTGTCGTTGCGAGGCGACCAGATCGCGCTGAAGGGCAGTCGCTCGTCGAGAATCTCTGCGAAAGCGACACCGTGATAACCTATTGCCGCGTCGGCGCTCGTCGTGATTGTAACGCCCATGCCCAGCCCGACGCAATGCATCAGCGCTTCGCGACCGACGTCGATCATCCGAATCGTGGGACTGTTGCCGAGTTGGTATAGCCGGGTGGTCAGGAAGTCGCGGATGTCCGGCCCTGAGTTACGCGTGCTCACGATGAAATCAGCTTCAGCCAGCTGAGCGATCCTGCAGTGGGTGTGGCCTGCATACGGACTATCGCTTGGCACCACAGCGAACGCGCGGTCGATCCAGAGTTGCTCGGCATCGAGACCTTCGTGGGCCACCGAACTCAGCTGAAACGAGAGATCGAGTTCATGGGCGAGCAGCGCTGCGGCGTGTTCGTTGGGGGCGCCTTCGACCAGATCAACGGCAACGCGGGGATGCTCGGCGCGCCAGGCGGCAAGCAGCTCGCGCACGAACCCGGAGGCGATCGACGCGGTGATGCCGATCCTGACGCGTCCGGCAGCGGCCTTTCCTGCCGCCTGTGCGCCCGAGACCGCCACTTCCAGTTGCGACAGCGAGATCCGCACCTGTTCGAGAAAACGTCCACCGGCCGCGGTCAGCCGAACCCCGTTGCGGCCGCGTTCGACCAGCGAGACACCGATCTCATCCTCCAGGGCTGCGACTCGCCGGCTGACGATCGACTGTTCAACCCCGAGCCGCCGAGACCCACTTCGGAAGCCGCCGGTCTCCGCTATGGCGATGAAGCAACGAAGGTCTTTGAGCTCCTATCTTCCGCCCTCCTAGCCTGACGCGGCCATGATGCGATTTTTGCGGCGCACGATGCTAGCCAGTCATCACGTCAGGAGCGACCGATTTGGTGTCGAGCCTCGTTTACATGCCAACTAACAGGAGCATCTGGCGGCATGACCGCGATGGCCACAACAGGCACGGACTGGAGCATGCACCGCAGGCTGGTCGCCCTCGCGGTCGGCTATCAATGGTTCTACAACGGCGCCAATTTCCTGGCCTTCAAGACCGCCGGGAACGCCCTGCATCCGTTGACGGTGGCGGCCCTGCGCTACTCGCTCGCGGCCCTCATCCTGCTGCCCTTCGCGCTGGTCCGCTGGCGGCGCTCGCCCGTGTCGACCCGGGAACTGGGCGGTGCGGCGTTGATCGGCGTGACGATGCTGGTGACCAGTCAGGCGCCGGCGATCTGGGGCACGCATTTCCTTCCGGCCGGGGTGGCTGCGGTGTTCGGCTCGGCCTCGCCGCTCTTCCTGGCCCTATTCGCGTGGGGAATGTTTCATCAGCCGCTGACGCGCCGACAGGTCGCCGGCGTCGCCATCGGCTTCGTCGGCCTCGCGTTGATGGGCTGGACGTCCGCCACCGGCGGCAACTTCCGGCCGATTGGCGCGGTGCTCGCGCTCGCCGCGTCGGCGGCCTGGGCGGCTGGGTCGCTGCTTGCGCCGCGACTGGCGCTGCCGCGGGACCCCGTGATCGGGCTTACCGTACAGCTGGCCGCGGCAGGCATGGTGCTCGGTGCGATCGTCACCGTGGCGGGGATGACGTAGGCCCCCAGCAAGACGAAATGGCGCGCGGTGGCGAGGAAGTCGCCCTGGCCGAAGCCGCCCAGCTCCACTGCCGTCATGACCGGCACGGCCACGAAGTAGCTGAAGATGACCAGCGTCGCATCGGCGAACAGGTCGGTGCGCCGGCGGTTGAAATGGAAGTAGGCCACCCCGAACACGCTCGCGATGCCGTACGGGATGTAGG
>CAXTUQ010000457.1:3621-5069 GCA_964247405.1 uncultured Acetobacteraceae bacterium | reverse complement strand
TTTGGGGGCTGGCGCAGGGCGCGTTCTACGGCCTCAGCCTCGGCTCGGTGCTGCTGCTGGCGGCGACCGGGCTAGCCATCACCTTCGGCGTCATGGGCGTCATCAACATGGCGCATGGCGAGATGGTGATGATCGGCGCCTATGTGACGTTCGTGGTGCAGGAGGCCATCCGCGCCCATGCGCCGGGCCTGTTCGGCGCCAGCCTGTTCATCGCCGTCCCCCTGGCGTTCCTGGTGTCGGGCGGCCTCGGCGTCCTGATCGAGCGCGGCCTGATCCGTTTCCTGTATGGCCGGCCGTTGGAAACCCTGCTCGCCACCTTCGGCCTGTCGCTCGTCTTGCAGCAGGCCGTGCGGTCGATCTTCGGGCCGTCCAACCGGGAGGTCGGCACGCCGGCCTGGATGAGCGGCGCCGGACGGATCGGGCAGTTGACGCTGACCTATAACCGGGTGGCGATCATCGTGTTCGCGTTGGCCGTGCTGCTCGGGCTGATGGCGGTGCTGCGTTTCACGCCGCTCGGTCTGCGCATGCGGGCGGTGACGCAGAACCGGCGCATGGCGGCTGCCATGGGCATCCGCACCGGGGGCATCGACGCGCTGACCTTCGGCCTCGGCTCCGGCGTCGCCGGCATGGCCGGGGTGGCGCTCAGCCAGATCGACAACGTCAGCCCCAACCTCGGCCAGGGCTACATCATCGACAGCTTCATGGTGGTGGTGTTCGGCGGCGTCGGCAACCTGTGGGGCACGGCGCTCGGGGCGCTGACGCTGGGCGTGGTCAACAAGTTCCTGGAGCCGGTGGCCGGGGCGGTCTTGGGCAAGATTGTCGTGCTGGTGCTGCTGATCCTGTTCATCCAGCGCCGCCCGCGCGGCATGTTCCCGTTGAAGGGCCGGGCGGTGGAAACGTGAGGGACCGGATTGCGACGCCCGCGACGCTGCTGCTGGTGCTGGGCGGCGCGCTGCTGCTGGCTTGGCTCAATTTGGGAACGGCGCCGGGCAGCGCCTTGCACGTGCCGACCTATGTCGTTTCGCTTGTTGGCAAGTACCTGTGCTTCGCCATCCTGGCGCTGGCGGTCGATCTGGTTTGGGGGTTCGCCGGCATCCTGAGCCTCGGCCACGCCGCGTTCTTCGCGCTCGGCGGCTACGCGATGGGCATGTACCTCATGCTGCAGATCGCCGGGCGCGGGCAGTACGGCGCGGCGCTGCCGGATTTCATGGTGTTCCTGAACTGGCATTCGCTGCCGTGGTACTGGCATGGGTTCAGCCAGTTCCCGTTCGCGCTGCTGATGGCGATGCTGGCGCCGGGGCTGCTGGCGCTGGTGTTCGGCTGGCTCGCCTTCCGCAGCCGGGTGACGGGGGTGTACCTGTCCATCATCACCCAGGCGCTGACCTACGCGCTGCTGCTGGCGTTCTTCCGCAACGACATGGGGTTCGGCGGCAACAACGGGCTGACCG
>CAXTUQ010000457.1:0-3611 GCA_964247405.1 uncultured Acetobacteraceae bacterium | reverse complement strand
GACCGACTTCAAGGAGCTCCTGGGCGCCCCGCTGTCGTCCGACGGCACGCGGTCGGGGCTGCTGCTGGTCACGGCGGCGCTGCTGTGCGCGCTGTACCTGCTCGCCCGCTGGCTCACCCGGTCGCGCTTCGGCAAGGTGCTGGTCGCGGTGCGCGACAGCGAGAGCCGCACCCGCTTCCTCGGCTACCGGCCGGAAAGCTACAAGCTCGTCGTCTGGACCTTGTCCGCGGTGATGGCCGGGCTGGGCGGGGCGCTGTACGTGCCGCAGGTCGGCATCATCAACCCCGGCGAGTTCGCCCCCGCCGGCTCCATCGAGGCGGTGATCTGGGTGGCGGTCGGCGGGCGCGGCACGCTGCACGGCGCGATCCTGGGCGCCGTGCTGGTCAACCTCGCCAAGACGTACTTCACCGGGCGGCTGCCGGAGCTGTGGCTGTTCGCGCTGGGCGGGCTGTTCATCGCGGTGACGCTGTTCCTGCCGCGCGGCTTGATGGGCCTGCGGCCAGGCTCCCCCGTGCCGAGGCCGCCCGTCGTGTCCGAGGAAAGCGCGGTGTCGCGGGAGGCCACGCCATGACCGCCGTGGGGGCGGCCTCCGACACCCTGCTGTATCTCGACGGGGTGAGCGTCAGCTTTGACGGGTTCCGGGCGCTGAACAACCTGTCGCTGGTGCTGGCGCCGGGCGAGATGCGGGCGGTGATCGGGCCGAACGGCGCGGGCAAGACGACCATGATGGACGTGATCACCGGCAAGACCCGGCCCGACGCCGGCCGCGTGGTTTACGCCGCCGACACCGACCTCACCCGGCTCGATGAGCCTGCCATCGCGAGCCTCGGCATCGGGCGCAAGTTCCAGAAGCCGACCGTGTTCGAGATGCACACGGTTTGGGACAACCTGCTGCTGGCGTTGTCGGGCGACCGCCGCCCCTGGTTCGCCCTGGGCGCGCGGCAGACGCGGGAAGAGCGGGCGCGCATCGAGGGCATCCTGGACACCACGCGCCTGCGCGAGCACCGTGGGCGCCGGGCGGGAGACCTCAGCCACGGACAGAAGCAGTGGCTGGAGATCGGCATGTTGCTGGCGCAGGACCCGCGCTTGCTGCTGGTGGATGAGCCGGTGGCCGGCATGACCGACGCCGAAACGGAGCAGACCGCGGAGCTGCTGCGCGAGATCAACCGCACCCGCAGCGTCGTGGTGGTGGAACACGACATGGCGTTCGTCCGCGCGCTGGGCGTGAAGGTGACGGTGCTGCACGAGGGATCGGTGCTGAGCGAGGGCACCATCGACCACGTGAGCGGCGATCCTCGGGTGGTCGAGGTGTATCTTGGGCGTTGATGCCGACGGGCGGCTGACGGTGGAGGGCGTGGACCTGCACTACGGGGCCGCCATCGCGCTCCGCCGCGTGTCGATCGGCGTGCAGGCGGGGGCGGTCACGTGCCTCTTGGGCCGCAATGGCGTCGGCAAGACCAGCCTGCTCCGCGCCGTCACCGGGGCGCATCCGGTGACGCGCGGGCGCATCCGGTGGGAGGGCGCCGACATCACGCGGCTGCCGACCTATGCCCGGGCGCAGCGCGGCATCGCCTGGGTGCCGCAGGGGCGCGACATCTTCCCGCTGCTGACGGTGCGGGAGAACCTCGAAACCGGGTTCGCCGTGCTGCCGCGGGCGCAGCGCCGGGTGGATGACGAGATCTTCGAGCTGTTCCCGGTGCTGCGCTCCATGCTGCGCCGCCGGGGCGGCGACCTGTCGGGCGGGCAGCAGCAGCAGCTCGCCATTGCCCGGGCGCTGGTGATGCGGCCCCGGCTGCTGGTGCTGGACGAACCGACGGAGGGCATCCAGCCGAGCATCATCAAGGACATCGGCCGGGTGATCGCCCTGCTGCGCAGCCGGGGCGGCATGGCGATCCTGCTGGTTGAGCAGTATTACGACTTCGCGCGGGAACTGGCGGATACGCTGGCGGTGATGGACCGCGGCGACATCGTGCTGAGCGGAGCGCCGGGCACGCTGGACGAGGCGGAGGTGCGGCGGCGGCTTTCGGTGTGAGCCTGGCGGTTGTATCGACAACGTCGATACGCTAGAACCGGAAAGACGAGGCCGGGGAGACACCATGAAGGTCGTTGTTAAGAAGTGGGGCAACAGCGCTTCGGTCCGCATCCCGGCCGCCGTCATGGAAGCCGCCCGGCTGCACCTGGATCAGCCGGTGGACGTGCGGGAAGAGGCGGGCCGGATCGTCATCGAGCCGATCCATGAACCGGCTTACGACCTCGCGGCGCTGATTGCCGGAATTACCGATGAAAACCGGCACGAGTCGGTCGAGATGGGACCGCCTGTCGGCCGAGAGGTTTGGTGATGGCGGCCTATGTGCCGGAGGCCGGCGATGTTGTCTGGTTGCAGTTCGACCCGCAAGCGGGACATGAGCAAGCTGGGCATCGGCCCGCCGTGGTACTCAGTCCGGCCAGCTACAACAGGCTGTCTGGCATGATGATCTGCTGCCCCACGACCACGCGCATCAAAGGCTACCCGTTCGAGGTGGCACTCTCTGGCAGCCCGCCGAGCGTCGTGCTGGCGGATCAGGCCAAGAGCCAGGATTGGGGCGCACGCCAGGCCAGGCGCAAGGGCCGGGTCAGCGCAGGCGAGCTGGCGGAGGTCCGCGCCAAGTTGCGGGTGCTGATCGGCGGGTAGCCTGCGCCATGGGCACCTTGCCCGGCGTGCACCAGCGTGCGCAGGGCACTCTCTGCCTGTCGTTCAAGCGCCGCGGCGCCGCCACCGTGCTGGACGGCCTGCGCCAGGAGGGCTGCTTGAAGGCGCGCTTCCCACGCACCGAACACGGCGCTTGGGCCGGCGCGGTCACGCTGAACAGCTCCGGCGGCGTGGCTGGCGGCGATGCCCTGGACATCGCGGTCGCGGCCGGCCCCGGCACACGGGCGACGGTGGCATCGCAGGCGGCGGAACGCTTCTACCGCGCCCTGCCCGGCACGGCGCCGGCCCGGGTGTCCGCCGCGCTAAGTGTGGCGCCGGGCGCAGCGCTGGAATGGCTGCCGCAGGAGAGCATCCTGTTCGACCGCTGCGCCGTGCAGCGGCGGCTGAGCGTGGACCTGGTCGGGGATGCCTGGTTCCTGGGCGTGGAACAGCTCGTGTTCGGGCGCACGGCCATGGGCGAGGCGGTGCGCGACGCTTGGGTGCGCGACCTGATCGAGCTGCGCCGCGACGGGCGGCGGCTGCTGCACGACGCGATCCGTTTCGACGGGCCGGTGCAGTCCTTGCTGGACCATCGGGCGACGGGCGGCGGGGGGCGCGGGGTCGCGACCTTGGTTCACGCGGCGCCCGACGCGGAGAGCAGGCTCGGCGCGCTGCGCGTGGCGCTGGCCGGATACGACGCCGGGGCGTCCGCCTCCGACGGGCTGCTGATCGCCCGCATCGTGGCGGCAGATGGCGCGTGCCTCCGCGCCGCGGCCGTGGCAGGATTGGCCGCGTTGCGCGCCGCCCGCCCGCTGCCGCGCGTTTGGCTGTGCTGAGGATTTGCGATGAACCTGACGCCGCGTGAGAAGGACAAGCTGCTGATCGCCATGGCCGCAGCCGTCGCGCGCCGGCGGCTGGAGCGCGGGGTCAAGCTCAATCACCC
>CAXTUQ010000456.1:0-5082 GCA_964247405.1 uncultured Acetobacteraceae bacterium | reverse complement strand
GCGAGGGGCTGCAGCAGCCGCACCGCCCCCGGGGCGTCGCCGGACAGCGCCAGCGACAGGCCGAGGTTGACCTGCACGGCCACCGAGGACGGGGTGATGCCCAGCGCCATGCGGTAGGCCTCCTGGGCGGCAGCGTGATGGCCTTGCAGGTCGCGCGCCACGCCGAGGTTGCTCGCCGCCGCGGCGTCGTGCGGATCCAGGGTCACGGCCCGCGAGAACATGGTCTCCGCGCCGGCCGGGTCCTGCTGCAGGCGGGCGCGGCCGAGGCCGACCAGGGCCTTGGTGTCCCGGGGCTTGATCTCGACCGCGCTGGCGTAGCTGGTGGCGGCCTCGCTGCTGCGGCCCAGCGCGCTCAGCGCGTCGCCCCGGCTGATCCAGGCGTCGGAGTCGCGCGGGTTCTTGGCCAGCAACTGGTCGCTGACCTGCAGCGCGATCGCGGGCGCGCCGGCCGACGCCGCGGCGTCAGCCAGGGGGCGGCTCGGCATCCACTTGGCCAGCGGGACCTCCGGCGCGACCTCCACCGTCTTCGGCGGCGGCGTGGAGCAGGCGGCCAGCAGGAGGAGCAGGCCCCCCGACAAGCGGATCGAGTGCGGTCCGTTGATCATCGCCATGGCGCTAACGCATCGTCCTCATGGCTAGGATCGCCGCCGGGCCGCCCACGATCAAGAAGATGCAGGGCAGGATGAACAGGATCATCGGAATGGTCATCAGCACCGGCAGCCGCGCGGCCCGCGTCTCGAACCGCATCAGCATCTCGTGGCGCATCTCGGCCGACAGCACGCGCAGCGCGTCGCCCAGCGGCGTGCCGTATCGCATGGTCTGCACCAGCATCGAGGTCATCCGCTTGATGCTCTCCAACCCGGTCCGTGTGCCCATGTTGACCAGCGCCACCCGGCTGTCGGCGACGACGCGCAGCTCGCTCGCGGTCTTGCCGAACTCATCGCTGATCGCGGGATGCGCCTGGCGGATCTCGACGGCGACGCGGTTGAGGGCGGGCTCGAAGCCCAGCCCGGCCTCGGCGCAGATCACCATCAGGTCCAGCGCGTCAGGCAGGCCCGCTTCGATGGTGTTGAGATGCTGCCGGTGCCGGCGCCGCACCCACCAGTCCGGGCCGAGCAGCCCGGCCAAGGCGGCGCCCGAGATGATGCCGTTGCGCACCAGCGGCGACAAGTGGAAGCGTTGCAGCAACGCGAAGGCCAGCAGCGGCAACAGGGCAAGCAGCAGCAGCTTGGCGCCGACGAAGACGCCGAGCGCCCCAGGCCCGCGCAGGCCGGAAGCGCCCAGCGTCAGCGTCAGCTCGGCCACAGTCTTCTGCGACAAGAGGCCGCTCCGCGCCACGCCGTTGCCGATTGCGCCGATGACCCCGACGAGGCCGGCTGCCCGTGTCATGGGACCCTTGAGCGACGCATCGCCGGGACGGCGGACAGCCAGCAGGCGCATCCTGAGACGCTCCTGGCGGCGCAACTGGACCAGCACAGCCTCGGTCGCGCCCCACAACAATACGGCAACGAGCGCGCAGATCAGGGCAAGCGTGGTCACGACAGGCTCTTCCGGATCAGGGCTTTCATCGACATGATGCCAAGGCCCAGCATGAAGATCGCGCCGGCCAGGATTTTCTGCCCGAGCGGATCGACGAACAGCATGACGATGTAGGCGCTGTTCATGACCCACAGGCCGGCGGTGGCGAACGGCGGCAGCGCGCCCAGCACGATCGAGCTCATTTTCGCCTCGGCCGACAACGCATGACCTTTTTGCTTCACCGCTACGCGTTTGCGGATCACGTCGGCAAGGTTCTCCAGCGTCTCGCTCAAGCCGCCGCCGGTCTGGCTTTGGAGGGACAGCGCGGTGGCGAAGAAGCGGTACTCCTGGAGCTTGTTGCGCTCGGCCATCGCGCGGAGCGCGTCATCCAGTGACATGCCGATGCCCAGCTCGTCGGACAGCCGGGCGAACTCGGGGCCGGTGGGCGCGTCAAGCTCGCGGCCCACGGCGGTGATCGAATCCGTTACCGGGATGCCGACCCGCACGGCGCGGACGATCATCGCCAGCGCGTCGGGGAACTGCTGGAACAGCGCCTCCGCCCGGCGGCGCCTGCACCAGTTGAAGAAGCCCCGGCTCAGCATGACCCATTCCAGCGGCAGCCCGATCCAGGCCAGGGGACCTGCCACCCCGCTGCCGAGCTTTGTGGCCACCACGGCGATGACCAGCGTCGCGGCCAGCGCCACCCACCAGCGCAGCACGTAATGGTCGCCCAGTTCCGGGTCGAAGCCGAACAGGCCGGCCAGCTTGGGGCCCAGCCCTTCCGCCGTTTCCGCGAGGCCGACGCCGGACGAGGGGGCCGATCCCTGGCTGCCGCGTTGCCGTTGGTACGGGGTCAGCACGCGGGCGAAGCGCAGGCGCGCCGCCTCCTGCCGCGCTTGCAGCCGCAGCAGCGCCACGCTGGCCAGGCCCATCAGCATAAGGGTCATGGCAAGCAGCGTGACCAACAGAACGGGCGAGGCGGTCATCGTTCCGCGTCCTCCATCGCCGCCGCCCAGGCCCGCTCCAGCCCGAAATACTGCAAGCGCGATTGGAAGCCCGGCCGCGCCCGGCTGACCTTGTAGGTGCCGCGCAGCCGCCCGTCCGGGCCGGTGCCGGTCATCTCCAATTGGAAGATGTCGTTCATGATGATGACGTCGCCTTCCATGCCGCACACCTCCGACACCTGGGTGACGCGGCGCCCGCCGTCGCGCTGGCGCTCCGCCTGGATGATCAGGTGCACGGCGCCGGCGATCTGCGTGCGGATGGCGCGCGACGGCAGGCCCATGGACCCCATCTGCACCATGTTCTCGATGCGCGTCAGCGCGTCGCGGGTGGTGTTGGAGTGGATGGTGGACATGCTGCCGTCATGGCCGGTGTTCATCGCCTGCAGCATGTCGAAGGCCTCGCTCGCGCGCACTTCGCCAATGATGACGCGGTCGGGGCGCATGCGGAGCGCATTGCGCATCAGGTCGCGCTGGGTGATCTCGCCGCGGCCTTCAAGGCTTGGCGGGCGGGTTTCCAGGCGCACCACATGGGGCTGCTGCAACTGCAGCTCCGCCGCGTCCTCCACCGTGACGATGCGCTCGCCCGGGTCGATCATGCGCGACAGGGCGTTCAGCAGGGTGGTCTTGCCCGACCCGGTGCCGCCGGAGATGATGATGTTAAGGCGGCAGCGTCCGGCGATCTCCAGCACGCGGGCCACCTGCGGGGTCATGGCGCCGAACTCGACCAGCTTGGCGAAGTCGATGGGCTTCTTGGTGAACTTGCGGATGGACACGTAAGGCCCGTCCAGCGCCAGGGGCGGGAAGACGATGTTGACGCGGCTGCCGTCTTTCAGCCGTGCATCGACCATCGGGCTGCTTTCGTCGATCCGCCGGCCGACGGCGGCAGCGATGCGCTGGCAGATGTTGGCCAGGTGCGCGGTGTCGCGGAACCGTATGGGCGACAGCTCCACCTTGCCGCGCCGCTCGATGAAGATGCGGTGCGGGCCGTTCACCATGATGTCGGCGATCTGGTCGTCCTGCAGCAGCGTTTCCAGCGGACCCAGGCCCAGCATGTCGTGCACGAGGTCGCCGGCCAGGCTGCGCTGCTCGCGCCCGTTCAGTTGGATGCGCTTTTCCGTGGCGATGTCGGCGATCAGCCGCTCCACCTCCATCGCCAGCCGGTCGGGCGGGGTCGAGGCGACGGCCATCGGGTCCATGCGGGACAGGCATAGCGTACGCACCTCGGCCATGGAGGCGGCGTGGGTTTGGCCCTGCTCGGCCCGCGGCGGCGCGGCCATCTCCTCATTGGCCCGTACGGGCGGCGGGGCGGATGGTGCGGCGACGCGCTGGCCGAAGGTTGGAAACACGCTCATGCCTTTTGCCAGAACTTCCAAGCGCGCTTGGGGTCGGCGCTGCGCTTGGCCGGGGCCGCAGCGGCGGCGTCGCTGTCGATCAGGCGATTGAACGCCACCAGCCGGGCGAGGTCATGGACCCGCAGGCGGAAGAAGCTGCGCTGGCGCACCGCGGGATCGCCCATGTTCGCGGCTGCGGCCAGGCGCTTGGGCAGGTCGGGGATCACCAGGTCAAGGCTGCCCTCCAGCGCGTCCTCGACCTGCGCGCGGGTCAGGCCGCCCGGCATCCCGTCGCGGTTCAGCAGCAGCACCGTCCGCTCCGCTTGGCTGACGTTGCTGTAGAGCGCCCGCAGCCGCAGCGTGTCGCGCACCCCGGCGAGCGTCGGCTCGAACACGATCACCCGCTGCGTCGCGAGGTCCAGCAGGTCGCGGTACAGCGGCACCGGCTGGAACGGCACGTCGGCGACGATGAAGTTGTAGCGGCGGCGGAGCGTTGCGAGCAGGCGCGGGGCGGCGTCGGGCGCGCAAACCGGCCGGTCGGCCAGCGCCTCCTGGCCGGCCAGCACGTGCATGCGGCCTTTCAGCTCCATGGAGGCGCGCTCGACGAACAGGTCGTCGATGCGGTCCGGCATCTCCAGCGCGGCGCGCAGGCCGGGGCCGGTCGTCCCGTCCACGAACAGGGCGGCGCTGCCCGTGTGCAGGTCAGGGTCCAGCAGCACGGTATGGCGATTGCGCGCGACGCCGAAATGCCAGGCCAGGTTCGCGGCGATCGTCGTGGCGCCCACGCCGCCGCGGGCGCCCGTGACCGTGATCACCCGCCCGCCCGTCACCTCTTGCGCCGCGGCCGCCTGGCCGACGATGGTGGGGATGAACAGCCGCACCACCATGTCGCGCGTCAGCGGCGTGGCCAGGTATTCGTGCGCCCCCATGCCGCGCGTGATCGCGCGTTAGAAATCCATGTTGGTGAACTCGCCGATCACCAGCACCTTGACGTCCGGCTCGACCACCTGGCTCAGCGCGCGCAACGCGCTCAGCGGTTCGTCCATGCCGCTGATATCGACGATGAGGTTGCGCGGCGTCGCCTGCTTCTGCATGGCGGCGATGGCGGCGCGGATGCCGCCCCGCGCGATCTCGACCGCGTCCGGCGACGCGTCGGACAGGCTGTCGCGCAGCACCGCTTCCGTGGTCGCATCGGTCACGAAGGCCATCAGCGTGACGCGCTCGCTGGA
>CAXTUQ010000455.1:0-5097 GCA_964247405.1 uncultured Acetobacteraceae bacterium | reverse complement strand
GTACAGCACCTCCACCTGGCGGCGCGCGGGATCGACGCGCACGGTGGCCCGGGCGCCGGCAGCGTCGCCCAGCGCCTGGAAGGCCTGGATCGCCGGCACCGGGCCGGTGGCGACGCTGACCGACGCCGGCGCCTGGCCGGGCGGGGCCGGGACGAGGGCGACGGCGTAGCCGACATCGCCGGCAAGCTGGCGCACGCCGTCCTCCAGGCTGCCGGACCAATTGAAGGTGACGACCTTCTGCAGCTCGCCCGGCAGCACCGGGCCGGCGGCGGACGGGATCGGGGCGGACGAGGTTGGCGCCAAGCCGCCGAGCTTGCCCATCTCGGCGTCCACGAGCCGCATGCTGTCGCGCAGGGCGACCTCGGTGTTCGGCATCCCGGCCATCGCCACGTCGGTGCCGACCTTCGGGAATTCGGTGCAGCCCGCGATGAGCAATGCCATGGCAAGCGCGGACAGCAGAGGGAAGCTGCGGGCGCGCGCGTCCCGAACCATCTGGACGAGACCCGAGGAAGCCGGGCCGATGTCCAGGACGCGGACGGCAGGAAGGGAGCTTGGGTGCCGCACGGATCGTCCCCGGTCGTTCCACGAAAGGTGCGGCGCGTCGGCACGAATGGGGCCGGACAGATGCGAACCGGAAAGGGACGCCCGAAAGGAGGGGGGCGTCGCACGGGACCGAGGCAGGATGCCCGGGTCCAACATGGACGCACTCATGTTCGCCGGCCCAAGGCCGAACAGGGAAATGGCATGCGGCGGACGAACGCATAGATCCAGGGCCATTTGCATGCGATCCGAGGGGGCCGGGCCGACACCCATAACGCCGACAGGGGGCAGGCGAGGGGAGTGTTTCACGCCTTGTCTCCATTTGCTGCAGCCTGGGACGGGAGCGGGGGAGTGGCAGCGCCAGACGGCTTCGGCAAAACGGCATCTGGACAGAACACCGACTTGCCGCTGCGCACCGGCGCAAAGACGAGGTCGAGGATCATGGCGGATGCCGATGGCTCGTAGGGCCACCGGGGGCTTGGGACGGCAGGATCATGAAACGGCATGGGCAGGGTGCTCCGGTTTCGCGTCTGCCGACCTGCCTACGCCGCCGCGGCGCGAACGGGGCCGGTCACTCGGCAGCCAACGGCAGCGCCGCCGCCGGCCGGGCGTCCTCCTCGTAGGGGCGGAGCACGATGCCGAGGCCCACGCCGTCCACCAGTTCGCGCGCCAGCTCGTCGACCACGCCCGCCATGGCACGGTCGGCCTGCTCGCCGCGGTTCAGCCGTTCCTTCTTGCGGCGCTCGATCTCCCTCTCCGCCGAGCCGGCACCGAACACCCGCGACAGCCGGCGCAGTCCCTCGCTGAACCCCACGCGGTCGTACAGGCGCATGCGCAGCGCGGTGTCGGCCGGCGTGGTGCTCAGCGCCCACAGCTCCACCGGGCCGAGCTGGTTGACCAGCTTCTGCTCCCAGCGCTCCCCGTCGGCGTCGAGCACCAGCAGGAACGGCGCCCCCTCCGGCCCCGGCCCGTTCAGCCCGTAGCGCACCACGTCGGCGCTGGCGCCCGACAGGTCGAAGCGGGTGATGATCTCCTCCGCCTCGTCCTGCCCGCCGGTCTTCAGCACGAAGCGCCCGGTCGCCTGCGACACGATGCCCTTGCCCATGTGCGACAGCCGCTGGGTGGTGAAGCCCATCTGGATGTTGTGCTTGGGTCCCTCCAGCACGTCGCGCTCGGCCTGCGCCTGCACCTGCGGGCTGTTCCGGGTGCGGTGCCACTCGTCGTAGTCCAGCCGCTTCACGGTTTCCTTGATCTCCTGGAACCGCTGGAGGTGGTAGGGCCGCACCGCTTCCGGAACGTGGTCGGCGTACTCGGGATGCAGGAAGAAATTGCGCGCCAGGATGTGCCGGCCGAGCATGTACATCATCTCGGTCTTCCGATCGCTCTCCGCCGAGCCGGTGGGGGCCACGGCGGCGAGGTCCATGACGATGATGCGCGCCGGGCCGAAGTCGAGCCGGGTCGGGTGGTTCAGCGTCGGGAAGCGCTTGATGAGGTCGGTGATGTAGCGGGCGAACAGCTCGGTCGCCGCCTCGCTGGTGATCTGGATCTTGAGCTTGCCGAAGGCGTCCTTGACCTGTTCGGTCCGCGCCGCCTGGATCAGGTCCTGCAGGATCGGCACGGCATGGCGCTGCGCCACCTCGGCCAGCCGCCACTCGCCGGCGCGGCACAGCCCGGCCACCACGTCGCGCCACCAGGGCTCCTCGCCGTGCAGTTCGACCCGGTGCGCGTCGATGGCCTGGTCCACCGCGGGCTCGACGCCGCGGCGGTAGCGCTTGGGCGAGCCGCCGGGCACGTCGGTGCACAGCCGGTAGGCCTCGTCCACCACGTAGCCGACCAGCTGCGACATGCCCTCGAACGGCGCGGTGGCGTCGGGCGGCAGGGTGCCGAGCGCCAGGAAGTTGCGCAGGAAGGCGTCCTCCAAGGGCAGCGGGTAGTCGCAGCCTGTTTGGGTGTCGAAGATGTTCACTTCGTAGCCGGGCGTCAGCTGCATGGTGACGTGGATGGCCTCGTGCCGGCGCGCGGGGCCGAGCGCCTCCTGGACCAGGCGCACGAAGCCCTCGGCGGTCGGCCCGATGTCGAGCTTGCCGATCAGCGGCAGCTTGGCGCCGCCGTTGCCCAGCGCCGCCGGGCTGAGGCACAGGCCGAGGTTGATGGTGTTGGCCAGCACGCTCTTGCCCGAGCGGGGCGGCGCGATGAAGATGTCCAGCACCTGCGGACGGACCGACCCGCCCGAGGGGTCGCAGGGCCAGATGCCGCCGTCCGGGCGGCGGAACAGCACGGCGCCCTCCTGCCAGGGCGAGGCGGTGCGGTTCCACGGCAGCATGGCCAGCGCGTCGCCGAGCAGGGCCAGGCAGGGCGTGCCGGTCGAGGTGAGCGACAGGCCGGGCACGCTGGACATCACGCCTTCCAGCGCGTCGCCGGCCAGGGTGCTGGCCTTGCAGTTGCCCCAGCCTTCCAAACGCTGGGAAAGCAGCGAGGCCCGCCGGCGCAGGGCGCGGGTGTCGTCGGCCGCGGCCCAGGTGGCAAAGGACGCGCGCAGCCTGACCGCGATGTGGTTGTGGGTGTCGCGCGCCTCCTGCAGGGCGGCGAAGGCGCGGCGCAGGTCGGCGTTCTGCGGAAAGATGCCGAGCAGGGAGGCCGTCGCCTGCTTGAACGACATGGCGGACTTGCCGCCGCCCTCCATCACCAGCATGCCGCGCCAGGGGATGCGGTCGGCGGCCAGCGCCGCGTCCAGCTCGATGAAGCTGCACGGCCGCTCCGGGCCGAGGTCCATGTCGACGTGGGCGTACTCATGGTCGCCGATCGCCACCCGATTGCCCCCCGTGGTCTCGGCGTCGAGGTGGAACAGCTGCCGGGGAAGGTTGGGCCAGAGCAGCGCTGCGGCCGTGATCCCGGCCTCTTCGTCGTCCGGCGGGCGCGGCATCACCCGGTCGCCGGGCAGCGTCGCCTTCCACGACGAGCCGGCCGTCTCGCGGTATGTCACCTCCCGGCTCAGCTTCAGGCCCTCGTGCGGGGTGAGCGCCTCGCTGGCGATGTCGTTGCCGCGCAGCGCGCGGGTGACGCGGCTGACGAAGGCGTCGTGCCGGGCGGCCATGATGTCGGAGCGCAGGTAGAAGCGTTGGCTGTCGCCGACCGGCGGGCATCCCCGGGCCATGGCGTTCTGCTCCTCGCGCACCTGGCGGCGCTCCTCCTTGGTCAGCACCGTCTGCCGGGTCCACAGCACGAAGTGCACCGCCTCCCAACGCATCTTGCGCGGCCACAGCGCCGCGCGCTCGTCGAGCAGGTCGTGCAGGTCGAGGCGCTGCAGCCGGGCCACCTCGCGGGTGGCGTCGAGGCTCACGCGGGCGATCTCCACCCCGGAAGCGTCGGGGTCGGACACGTAGGACGCGCAGATCGCGTGGCCGCGGCCGTCGAGGGTGCCGGAAATGTCGACCCGCAGCGCGGTGGCGGTGCGGGCCACGTCCGCGCCGGTCAGCATGCGGCGCGTGCCGTTGATCCGCAGCCAAGTCACGTAGTCGCCGTGCTTGGACACCAGCGCGTTGCCGTGCGCGGTCTCGATGTCGCAGAACGACGGCAGCGGCTGCTTGAGCGCCAGCGACAGCGAGGCGAGGGCGTTGGCGAGCGCGCGGATCACCGGGGAGATCCCGCGTCCTGCGCGGCGGCGCGGCGGCGTGCCATCATGGCGGGCAGGTCGGCCGCCTGCGGAACGCACGTGGCATGGGCCAAGAACTTGGCGGACAGCCCCACCTCCAAGGCCCACTGCTGACCTGCCAGCTCGCAGGCCGGGCGGTCGGGGTAGAGGAGCGCGGACAGCGCCTGCCCGTTCAGGCGGGCAAACTCCAGGTAGTAGGCGCCGGCCGCGGTCCAGCCCGGCGAGGCGATCTGCGCCTGGTTGTCGACCAGCAGGGAAAGGGCGAAGGGGGGCCGCTCCGCCGAGGCAGCGGACGCCGGCGTGTTCGCAGCCTGCCCGGCCGCGCTTTGCGCAGCCGCAGGCGACGCAGCCGCCACGTGGGCTGCGGCGGCAAGGATGGCAGCGGTGGCCAGGAGCATTGGTCGCAAGGGCATGGGACGAAGGTCCTTTCAGGAGGGATCGGAAAGCGGGATCAGCGTTTTGGCTTCGAGCCGGTCTGCGATCCACCACATCACGTAGCTTGCAATCGCAATCCCAAGCAGCATTGACGACAGGATCTGCACTATGAGCAAGCCAAGAACTGGCCAAGCATTAAAACCGGGCCATGAGGTCGCAATCCACGGCAGCTCCTTCGCGAATGCAATCCACAGCGCAAAATTTCCGAGAGCTGCTGTCCCGACGCTTCCCAAGATCCCCACGATACTGATAGACAGGCAACCTAAGACGTTTTGCATTGTAGCCGTTGTCATGGTTTTCTGCCTTTCCTAATCCGGGGATGCCGGGGGGCGGACGGCGCCGCGGCGGCGCAGGCCCAGGTGTGGAGCACCTGCGGGTAGACGTCGCGCCCCTCTTGGAAGAGCCGGCCCAGCGGCAGCAGGCGCAGGCCATGCAGCAGGGGCGGGCGCCGCGAGGGGGCGGTCCGGTCG
>CAXTUQ010000454.1:0-5100 GCA_964247405.1 uncultured Acetobacteraceae bacterium | reverse complement strand
GGGCCACGTCGCCCAGTCCTGGGTCGGCAACGGCCCGAACCAGCAGGTCAGCCCGGACCAGTTGCACCAGGTGTTCGGCGACGACCAGGTGAACCAGTGGTCGCAGCAGACCGGCATGCCGAAGCATGACCTTCTGTCGCAGCTTTCGCAGTACCTGCCGCACGCCGTGGACAAGATGACCCCGCAGGGCCAGGTTCCCACGGAGGCGGAGGGTGGCAGCGCGTTCGACGGCGCGGGCGTCAACCTCGGCACGCGCACCGTCTGACGCGCGGCTCAGCCGGCCACGGCTGGCTGAGTCTCGTCCTCCTCAAGCTCGACGGTGAGGGCGCGAAGCTCGGCCGTGTGCGGATGGCAGACGCGGCCTGCCCGCAGGTCATCGGCCGATAGGGTTTCCACCAATTCGCCGCCGTGCATGACGCCAATGGTGGAGCAGAGGTGTGCCACGACCGCCAGGTTATGGCTGACCAGCAGGTAGGCCAGGCCACGGCGCGCCTGCAAGTCGCGAAGCAGGTTCAGCACTTCGGCCTGCACCGACACATCCAGGGCACTGGTGGGTTCGTCTAACAACAGCACATCGGGTTCGGCCATCAAAGCACGGGCGATGGCGACCCGCTGTCGCTGGCCGCCGGAAAGCTGGTGCGGGTAGCGGAACCGCACGCTGCCCGGCAGTGCCACGTCGGACAATGCGTGGGCGATACGGGCGTCGCGCTCCCCCAGCCCATGCACGATCAGCGGCTCGTTCAACGCCCGGTCCACCGTTTGCCGAGGATGCAGCGAGCCATAAGGGTCCTGGAACACCATTTGCACCCGCCGGAAGAACGCCCGGTCGCGGCGTTGGCCCAACTCCGCGCCGTCCAGCCGCAAGGTGCCGGTCCAGTCGGGGTTGAGGCCGGAATAGGCGCGCAGGATGGTGCTCTTGCCGGACCCGCTTTCCCCCACCAGCCCGAAGCTGCCGCCGCGCGGCACGACGAGGCTGACGCCGTGCACGACCTCGTTGGCGCCGAACCGGACGCGCAGGCCGTCAATGCCGATCATGCGGCGAGCCACGCCGGGTCGCGGACCATGACGGGCAGGCGCGCTTCGGGATGCGACAGCCGCGGCAGGCAGTCCAGCAGGCCGCGCGTATAGGGGTGCCGGGCGTGGGCCAGTTCGCCGGCCCGCAGCTCCTCGACCACGCGGCCGGCATACATGACCGCCACCCGGTCGCAGAAGTGGCCGACCAGCGGCAGGTCGTGGCTGATCAGCAGCAGCCCCATGCCCCTGCGGCTCACCAGGTCCTCCATCAGACGCAGGATCTCCGCCTGCACCGTCGCGTCGAGCGCGCTGGTCGGCTCGTCGGCGATCAGCAGCTCGGGGTCGGGCGCCAGCATCATCGCGATCATCACCCGCTGCCCCATGCCGCCGGACAGCTCGTGCGGGTAGGCGTCCGCGACGCGGGCCGGGTCGCGGATCAGCACCTGGGCCAGCAGGTCCACCGCCGCCTGCCGCGCCGCCCGCCGGCTGCCGCCCTTGTGCGCGCGCCACGCCTCCGCCACCTGGTCGCCCGCAGTCATCACGGGGTTCAGCGAGTACTTCGGGTCCTGTAGAATGAGCCCGGCGCGCTTGCCGCGGATCGCCCGCATCTGCTTTTCGCTCGCCGTGAGCACGTCCGTCCCGTCGAACGCCAGCCGGTCCGCCTGCACGCGGGCGTTGCCGGGCAGCAGGCGCAGCAGCGAGCGGGCGGTCAGCGACTTGCCGGACCCGCTTTCGCCGACGATGCCGAGCTTCTCGCGTCCAAGCGTCAGCGACACGCCGCGCACCGCCTCCGCCCAGCCGGCGGGCGTGGAGAAGGCGATGCGCAGGTTGTCGATCTCGACCAGCATCAGGTCCCCTGCTTCGGATCGAGCACATCGCGCAGGCCGTCGCCCAGCAGGTTGAAGGCGAGGCTGGCAACGAAGATGGCGAGGCCGGGGGCGGTCGGCACCCACCATTGCTCCAGGATGAAGCGCCGGGCGGTGGCGATCATCGCGCCCCATTCCGGCGACGGCGGCTGCGCCCCCATGCCGAGGAAGCCCAGCCCGGCGGCGGTCAGGATGATGCTGCTCATGTCGAGCGTGACCCGCACGATGAGGCTCGGCAGGCACAGGGGCGCGATGTGGCGCAATACGATCCGACCAGGCGCCGCGCCGCACAGCCGCACCGCCGCGATGAAATCGGTGCCGCGCAGGCCAAGCGTCTCGGCCCGCGCCAGCCGCGCGTAGGGCGGCCAGGCGGTGAGCGCGATGGCGGCGACGGCGCTGGTGACGCCGGGGCGCAGGGCGGCCACGAAGGCGAGCGCGAGGATCAGCCGGGGAAACGCCAGGAACACGTCCGTCACCCGCATCAGCAGCCGGTCCCAGATGCCGCCGGCGTAGCCCGCGACGCAGCCGACCGCGAGGCCCAGCGGCGCCACCAGCAGAACCACCGCCACCACCATGCCGAGCGTGATCCGCCCGCCATACAGCAGGCGCGAGTACACGTCGCGCCCCAGCTCGTCCGTGCCGAGCCAATGCGCGGCCGACGGCCGGGCCAGGCGGTTGCCGAGGTCCTGCACGCCGGGATCATAGGGCGCGAGCACCGGCGCCAGCAGCGACAGCGCGATCAGCGCCAGCACCACGAGCAGGCCCGCCATGGCCAGCGGGTTGCGCCGGAACTGCAGCCACAGCCGGTAGCGCCGCCCCCAGGCCGCCTGCCCGCGGGAGGCCGGTACCTCGGTCAGCAGCCAGTCTCGGGTGACGATCATCGGACTCGGGGGTCCAAGACCCGGTACATCAAATCGGAAAACAGGTTTAGCACGACATAGGTCAGGCCGACCACCAGCGTGGCCCCCAGCACCGCGTTCATGTCGGCGTTGAGTAGGCTGCCGGTCAAATACTGGCCCAGGCCCGGCCAACTGAAGATCGTTTCCGTCAGCACCGCCCCTTCCAGCAGCCCGGCATAGGTCAGCACGATCACCGTCAGCAGCCGCACCAGGATGTTGCCGAAGGCATGCCGCCACACCACCGCGGCGGCGGACAGGCCCTTGGCCTTGGCGGTGATCACGAACTCGCCTTGCAGGCTTTCCAGCATGAAGGCGCGGGTCATGCGGGCGATGTAGGCCATGTTGGACAGGCCCAGCACCAAAGCGGGCAGCGCGATCTGCTTCAGCGCGTCCCAGAACGCATCCCAGTCGCCGGCCAGCGCGCAGTCCAGCAGCAGCAGCCCGGTCCGCTGGTCCACCATGCCGTCGAACGCCACGCTTTGCCGCCCCGGCCCCGGCGCCCATTGCAGGGTCGCGTAGAACACCAGCAGCGCCAGCAGCGCCAGCACGAAGATCGGGATCGAGTAGCCGGACAGGCACACCACCCGGATGGCCGTATCGACCCACCGCCCCTGCCGCACCGCCGCATACACGCCGAGCGGCACGCCCAGCAGCACCGCGACCAAGAGCGCCGCCGTCGCCAGTTCCAGCGTCGCCGGGAAGAACCGGGCGATGTCGGTGCTGACACGGTTGCTGGTCATCACCGAGCGGCCGAAATCGCCCTGCGCGAGCTGCCCGACGTAGCGGATGAACTGCACGGGCAGCGGCTTGTCGAGGCCAAGCTCCAGCCGGGTGCGGGCCACCACGTCCTGCGGCGCGCGGTCGCCGACGATGGCCAGCACCGGGTCGATGGGCACCACCCGGCCGATCAGGAAGGTGATGAGGATGAGCCCGAACAGCGTGATCGGCACGCTGGCCAGGGTGGCGGCGAGCGCCCGAATACGACCCACGGTGCGCGGCCCACCGTAGGTCGCTACGCCTTGCTCAGCCCGGCGTAGCTCGTGCGGTCCCCGAGCAGCGCAAGCTCAAGCCCGGTCACGCTCTTCTTCATGGCGGCCACCTCGACCTGCTGCCCGATGAACACGAAGGGGCTGCGCTCCTGGTGGTCGCGCTGCAAACGCTCGTACAGCGCCACGCGGTGGGCAGCGTCCGGCTCCTTGAGCGCCGCGATGGACCGGGCGGTGAAGTCGTCGTCCTTCCAATGGCTGCGCCAGGCCAGCGTGCGGTTGGTCTGAGCGTCGCCGTCGTCCGTGTTGACGTTGAACGTTTCCGAGTTGCTGTTGGGGTCCATGTAGTCGGACCCCCAAATTCCCATGGCGACCTGGTGCTGCCGCGCGCGGGTCTTGGTGATGACTTGGCGCTGCTCGCCGGCGATCAGCGTCGCCTTGATGCCGGCCTCCGCCAGGTTCGCCTGGACCGCCTGCGCTATGTCGGAGTACGGCGCGACCGAGTAATGGTCCAGCGTGATCTCGAAGCCGTTCGGCACCCCGGCCTCCGCCAGCAACGCCTTAGCCTTGGCAATGTCCCTGCGGAACGGCAGATCGACGAGGGCGCCGGGGAAGCCCTTGGGCAGGAACGCCTGGTGCGCTTCCCAGGCTTTAGGCGTGATGTTGGCCGCGATGCCCTCGTAGTCGATGGCCCACTTGAACGCTTGGCGCACCTGCGGCTTGGACAGAATGGGGTGGCTCTGGTTGAGCGCGAGGAAGTTGATGTAGGACTTCGGCGCGACCAGCAGGGTGTAGGCCGGGTCCTCCGCGAGCGCCGCCAACTGGTCGGGCGCCAGCGTCCGGGCGATGTCGATGTCGCCGCGCTGCAGGCCCAAGAGCTGCGCCGAGGTGTCCGGGCGGTGCTGCACGATCAGCCGCCGCAGCTTCGGCGGGCTTAAGCTGCTGGGGTTCGGCTCCATCACCACGCTCTCGCTCGCGCGCCATTGCCGCAACTGGAACGGACCCGACCCGGCGCTGTTGCCGGACTTGAGCCACCCATTGCCCAAATCGTCGCCGACCGCCTTCGCCATCACCGTCTTCTTGTCCACCACGCTGCCGACCAGCGCCGACAGGCAGTACAGCAGGAAGCTCGGCGACCCCTTTTCGGCCAGGGTCAGCACCAGGGTGCGCTCGTCGGCCGCGCGGATGCGGTCAGCCGCGTTCTCCTTGGTGAAGCCGAACTGGTTGAGGATGAAGGCGGGCGACTTGTCCATCGCCACCACGCGGGTCATGGAGAACACCACGTCCTCCGCGGTGACGGGGGCGCCGGAGGCGAACTTCTTGCCCGCGTCCAGC
>CAXTUQ010000453.1:0-5108 GCA_964247405.1 uncultured Acetobacteraceae bacterium | reverse complement strand
CGAGGCTGCTTTCCTGGTTCACGCCGGCCACTACGACCCGGCGGGCGCCGACGGTGGCGGTCAGCACGGTGTTCTCCCCGGCATGGCCGTTGCACAGCACGCCGGCGATGCCGGGATGCCCGCCGCAGGCGGCGGTGTGGGCGTCGTAGGCGTCCCAGTCCGGAGAGAAATCCGGGCGCATCGGCAGCACGGTGCTGGGATAGATGCCGTGCCAGCGCGCCGGGCCGCCCGGGATCATGCCTGCGCGTCCAGCACCCGGACCGGGGGCGCTGGGGCGTAGCCGCGGCCGAACCGGCGCTCCAGCGCGCGCTGCGCGAAATCCCACAGCGTCGTCAGCGCCAGGTAGTAAACGGCCGCGACGCAGTACACTTCCAGCACCTCGAATTTGAGCTGCATGATCATTTGGCTGCGCCGCATCAGCTCTTCCATGGAGATGACGGACGTGATGCTGGTCGCCTTGAGCAAGCCGTTCACGCTGTTGCCGAGCGGCGGGATGATGATGCGGAACGCCTGCGGGAGCGTCACCAGCCGCACCGTGCGCCACCGGCTCAGGCCCAGCGCACGCGCGGCGTCGCCCTGGCCCGGCGCCACGCCGGAGAAGCCGGCCCGGATGATCTCGCTGAGGTATGCGCCCTCGTTCAGCGTCAGCGCCACGAACGCGGACATGACCACGCCGAACCGCAGGCCCAGTTGCGGCAGGCCGGTGTAAACAATCACGAGCTGCACCAGAAGCGGCGTGCCGCGGAACACCCAAACGTAGAAGGCGGCGAAACGCGGCAGCACCCGGCCGCCCTCCGCCCGCATCAGCGCCAGCACGGTTCCGAGCAGCAGCCCGCCGAACAGCGACACCACCGTCAGGCCCACCGTGACCAGCATCCCGCCCAGCAGGAAGCCGTTGTCGAGGTAGCCGAGGAAAGCCTGGACGTCGAACACCGGTCCGCGGCTATTGCGGCCCCGGCCCGCGGATGGCGAAGTCGCCGGGCAGCTTCGCCAGGCCGAACCTGTCGAACAGCGCGTCATAGGTGCCGTCCGCCCGGATCTCCTTGAACGCCGCCACCGCCGCCTCCGCCACCGCGCGGTCGCGGAAGCCGAAGGTGATGTCGGTGCCGCCGAACCCGGTCAGCAGGAGCTGCATCCCGCGCTGCTTGCTGATCGCCCGCGCCGCGTCCTCCACGATGATCACCACCTCGACCTGCCCGGCGCGCAAGGCCGCCGTCGCCTCCGTCGCGGTGCTGAAGGTGCGGAGGTCAATAGGTTTCAGCCCGCGCTTCGCCATGTCCTCGTTCGCTTCCTTCGCCTTGCGCTCCTGGTAGGTCCCGATCTCGATGGCGCCGACCCGGCCGGCCATGTCGTCGAAAGACTTGAGGCTCAGGCCCGACGACGCCATGCCGAACACGCCGATGGCCTGCTGCGCGAAGGGGACCATGTACATGAGGCGGGACCGCTCCTCGGTCCAGAACATGCCGGTGTCGATGCCGTCGAAGCGCGCGCCGCGCAGCGCCGGCACCATGGCGGGGAAATCCATGCGGACGAACTCGGTGGGCACGCAGATGCGTTTGCCCAGCTCCCGTCCCAGCTCGACGTTCAAGCCTTGCAGCTCGCCACGCTCGTCCACGAACTGCTGCGGCGGCAGGGTCGGATTGATTGCAAGCTGCAGCTTGCCGGGCTGGACCAGGCTGGCAGGCGGCACCTTGGGAACGCACTGCCCCCAAGCAGACCCAGACAGCGCCGCCAGGACAAGGATGGGCACAAGCCGGCGAGCGATGCGCATGAATGCTCCTGCAACGATGTGTGAGAACGATATGTGAGGACCATGTGCGGGAACGGCAGCAAGGATCGTGCCATTTGTGCACCTACACTCTGGTGAGTTCGGTCGCCAGGGGGCGACGCCGTCCGACGCGGGCCGCCGCCAATCCCTCGCCCGTCGGCACGACCCGGTCGACGAGACCCAGCGTCAGGCCTTCTGACGGTGAAGACCTCGCCGAACACGGCCATCCGCCGCACCGCGCCGGCCCCGAAACGGCGGACGGCGCGCTGGGTGCCTGACCAGCCGGCGATGATGCCGAACCCGGCCTCGGGCTGGCCGAGCGTGACGTGGTCTTCGGCGATGCGAAGGTCGGCGGCCGCGGCAAGTTCCAGTCCGCCGCCCAGCGCGTGGCCGTTCAGCACCGCAATAACCGGCTGGCGCAGGCGGGCCAGGGCGAAGGCATCGTGCCCGTCCCTGATCCAGAAGCGGCCGAAGTCGAGCGGGTCGAGCCCGCTCCAGGCCGCGATGTCGCCGCCCGCACAGAAGGCGCGCGAGCCCGCGCCGGTCAGGATCACCGCGCGCACCAGGGCATCGCGCTCAGTCTGCCGGCAGCACGCGGCGAGCGCATCCACCATGGAGGCATCGAGGGCGTTCAGCTTGTCCTCCCGGTCGATGAGCAGCGTCGCGATTGCGCTTTCGATCGTCAGCCTGACCCGCGCGTCGGTCATCGGGACCCCATGAGGCCGAGCCCGATGGGTTCCGGCCGGAACAGGCGCGGATCCATCGCGCGGAGATCGTCGGCGACGCGCGACTCGGTCTCCGCCTGCCGCAGCACGTCGCGCTCGACATCGATGCCCGGGGCGACCTCCGTCACGACGAGGCCTTCGGGACGCAGCTTCATCACGCAGCGCTCGGTGACGTAGGTCACGTCCTGGCCTTGCGCGATGCCGCGACGCCCGGAAAACGACACGTGGTCGACCTGGTCGACGATCTTGGCCACCCTGCCTTCACGATCCATCACCAGCTTGCCGTCGTGCAGCGAGACCCTGGCGCCGGCGTTGAAGTATCCGGGGAAGACGATCCGCCTGGCGCGCGAGGTGATGTCGACGAGTCCGCCGGCGCCCGCGGTGACGTGCGGGCGCATGGCAAGCTTGGACACGTTCACCGAACCGTTCTTGTCGATCTGCAGGAAGGAGAGCAGCGAGGCATCGAAGCCGCCCGCCTGGAAGTAGGCAAACTGATGGGGCGGGGCCACGAAGGCCTCCGCGTTGGACGAGCAGCCGAACTGGAAGTCGGGAAGCGGCACGCCGCCGACGGTCCTCTGCTCGATGACCCAGGTCACGGCGCCGTGGCATCCCTCCTCGAGCAGGATGCGCGGCACGTTGGCCGAGATGCCGAAGCCGACATTGACCGCCCAGCCGGCCTGCAGCTCCAGCGCGACGCGGCGAGCCATGACCTTGGCGACATCGAATTCAGGCAGGCGGAAGCTCGCGAGCGGCTGGAACAACTCGCCCGATACCGCCGGATCGTAATCGGTCTGCGTGGTCTGCAGCTGGTCCCGGGCTTCCACGATGGCGTCGACGAGGATGCGGCCGGCATTCAGCCCGGAGATACTGTGTTGCAGGTCAAGTGATGAAAGGGCATCCAGGGGGCGGGCTCTCATACCTTCCAGCCTTGCCTGGTTTGAAACTTACCAATGACCGCAGTTGGTGGAAGACGGACAGGCCGGTTTCGGGACGATAGCTTGCCATAGCTGCCGTTGTCAGACGGTGTCAGCTTTCTCGAAAAGGATCCAGAAACGGGAAAGCCAGCCTGCCGCTGGCGAATGGCACATGGCGGAGCGGCTGAACCAGCGTAGGGCAACCGCTCACCGTGTGAGACGTCACTTCCCACTGCCGCCATCAGAGATTTTTGGTCTGGAGCCAGGTGCGGATGACCTGGGTGAGTTCTGCCTTGCGTTCCAGCGGCAGCCAATGTCCGGCGGGCAGACTCGTCACGGTAAGGTCTGCGCAGGCTGTGCGCATCGGGTGGCCTTGGCGATTTCCGATGATGGTGCAGACCTGATCAAAGTCGCCGTTGACGAACAGCACCGGGTGCAACAAGCGGCCGCCATTGGGCGCCTTGCGCGCGTAGGCGATGTCGGCGTCGTCGTTCAGGTACCACGCGCAGGATGGACCGAAGCCATGAGCCTCGAACGCCTGCATCAGCACGTCGAAGTCCGCCGGCGGCCAGAGAGCCGGGTCAGGTTGCGTCGGCGGGGCGCGGTGCGCGGCGCCAAAGCGCCCTCCGTTGCGCGTGACCACCGCAAGCGGCGCAACCTTGCCGACGGCGGCGGGGTCGCCCGGCCGAAAGATCGACGCCAGCGATGCCGCCTTGTCTGCATCGAGGTCGGCGACGGCCGCCTCGAAGTGCTTCGTATAGTAGCGGTAGTAGTCCCATTGGCCATCCGGATACTGGTCAGCCGGGTAAATCGTTCGGTCGACCAGCGGGACGATTGTGCGCAGGGCGTGCCCGTCGGGTTGATACGCCAGCGAGGTCAGCACGACGCCACGGCTGCGCTTGGGTTCATAAGCGACCAACTCACCGACCACAACACAGCCCCAGTCGTGGCCAACCCAGACCGCAGGCCTGCCGCCAAGGTGGTCATGGAGCTCCGCCATGTCTGCCACGACTTCCTCGATGGTGTAGGCGTCGTTGGCTGCAGGGGCCGAAGAGCCGCCGAAGCCGCGCAGATCAGGAGCGACGCAGTGCCAACCGTCGGCGGCGAACGCGTCCACCTGGGTGCGCCACATCAAACTGATGCTCGGCCAGCCGTGGAGGAAGATCATCAGCGGTCCGTCGGCCGGCCCGTACTCGATGTAGCGCGTTGTCTGACGAACCGTGCTGAAAGTGCGCGAAACCAGCGTGGGTTCAAGTGGGTCTGTCATGGTCGAATACTCCGGTTAAATCACAGGGTTCATGAACGCGAAAAGCGCCCCTGAGCGCTCGCGCACAGTTCGCGTTCGGGCACCGTGATCGGCGCCGGGGTGGGCAGGCTGTCCATCATGCCTCCGTCGCCACGGTGGCCTGTTGCCGTGCGTCGAGCGTCCTGCGATCGATCATCAGCGCGACGCCCAGCAAGGCGACCCCGCCCGACACCAGCTTCACGAGGGTCAGGGGCTCGTGCAGCAGCAGCGCGGAGAGACATAAGGCGATCACCGGCGCGGCATAGTTGAAGGTATTGGCGAGTGTCGGCGAGACCTTGGCGTTGAGCGTCAGAAACACGGCGTAGCCGATCAGCGTGCTCGCCACGATGAGAAAGGTCAGCGCCCCCCACGCCGCGAGCGGAACGCGCGCGAGGTGGGTCGTGGCGGCGATCCCC
>CAXTUQ010000452.1:0-5126 GCA_964247405.1 uncultured Acetobacteraceae bacterium | reverse complement strand
GCCGCAGCCGGTGCCCGCAGGCGGCCCGCCGGCCTCCACGCACATCACGCCGTTGTAGCCGGGGAACACGAAGTCCTCGACGCGCAGCTCCTCCGAATGGAAGTTCACGCTTTCCAGCACGTCGATGACCGTTGGCAGCAACTGCTTGGTCAGGGTGAAGGTGCTGTCGTGCTTGGGGTCGCAGCCGATCTGCAGTACGCGCTTGCCGAGCTTGCTGAACGCGGCCGACAGGTTGGAGGACGTGGTGCTCTTGCCGATGCCGCCCTTGCCATAGACCGCGAACACCTTGGCCGTGCCGATTTTGAGGTTGGGGTCCAACGCCACCTGCACGCTGCCGTCCCCATCCTCGCGGGACACCTTGCTGCGGACGGGGTAGGGGAGTGTTGCGAGCGTCATGCGGCCATCTCCACGCCTTCGAGTTGGTCTTCCAGGTCCTCGCCCGCGCGGCGCAGCGCGTCGAGCGTGGCCGGGTCGGGCGACCAGTAGTTGCGGTCCGTCGCCTCGATCAGTCGGTTCACGATCTTGGCGGACGCCTTGGGATTCAGCGCCGCGATCCGCGCGCGCATCTCGTCGTCCAGCACGTAGGTCTCGGCGAGCTGCTGATAGACCCAGGGCGAGACCTCGCCGGTCGTCGCCGACCAGCCGAGCGTGTTGGTCACGTGCGCCTCGATCTCCCGCACGCCCTCGTAGCCGTGCTTGAGCAGGCCCTCGTACCATTTCGGGTTCAGCGCCCGGGTGCGGGTTTCCAGCGACACCTGCTCCGACAGGGTGCGCACCGCGCCGTCGCCCCGGGTCTGGTCGCCGATATAGACCGCCGCTGCCGTGCCGCCGCGGGCGCGCCGCACCGCGCGGGTGATGCCGCCCAGCGTGTCGAAGTAGTGGTCCACCGTGGTCACGCCCAGCTCGATGCTGTCGAGGTTCTGGTAGGTCGCCTCCACGCCCGCGAGCACGTGGGCCAGCACCGCCGTCTGCCGCTCCGGCCGGCCGGTGACGCCGTAGGCGAAGCCCTTGCGGCTGATGTAGGCATCGGCCAGCTCGTCCTCGTCGTTCCAGGCGCCGCTGCCGACCATGGCGTTGACGTTGGCGCCGTAGGCCCCGTCCGCGTTGCCGAACACCCGCAGCGCCGCGTCCGCCAGGTCGCCGCCGTGCTCCGCCTGGAATGCCAGGGCGTGCTTGCGGACGAAGTTCTGCGCCGCCGGCTCGTCTGCCGACGCGGCGAGCAAAGCGGCCTCCGCCAGCAGCTTGGTTTGCAGCGGCAGCAGGTCGCGGAAGATGCCGGACAGGGTGATGACGACATCGACGCGCGGGCGGCCCAGCGTCTCCAGCGGCAGCAGTTGCGCGCCGGCGAGGCGGCCGTAGCTGTCGAAGCGGGGTGCTGCGCCCATCAGCCACAGCGCCTGGGCGATCGGGCCGCCCTCGGTTTTGAGGTTGTCGGTGCCCCACAGCACCATGGCGACCGTCTCGGGCAGACCCTTGCCGTCCGCGGCGTGCCGGGCCAGCAGCCGGTCGGCTTGGCGCGCGCCGTCCTGCACGGCAAAGGCGCTGGGCAGGCGGAACGGGTCAAAGCCGTGCAGGTTGCGTCCCGTGGGCAGCACGGCGGTGGTGCGCAGCAGGTCGCCGCCCGGCGCCGGGCGGACGTAGCCGCCGTCGAGCGCGTGGATGATCGCCGGCAGCTCGTGGTCGGTCGCCAGCAGCCCGTCCAGCCGGGCGCGTTCGGCGGGGTCGTGCGCCCCGGCGGCGTCCAGCATCTCGCGGCGCTCGTCGGCGCACGGCGGCTCTCCGATCACGTGCAGGCCGTGCGGGATCAGCGCGTACTCCAGCTCCAGCAGCGCAGCGCCCAGCCGGTTGATCTCGGCCGTGGCGTCGGGCCAGGCCGGCTCCGGCGCGGCCAGGTCCACGGCGGCCGCCTGCGCCTGCACCAAGGCGGCAAGCTGCTCGCGCTGCTCCGGCTCGGCGTCCGGATCGATGCCGCGCCAACGGTCGAGCGAACTCTTGAGGTCCAGCAGGCCCTTGTACAGTCCCGCATGGGCCACCGGCGGCGTCAGATAGCTGATCAGCACCGCGTTGGCCCGGCGCTTGGCGATCATGCCCTCGGACGGGTTGTTCGACGCATACAGGTTGAAGTTCGGCACATGTCCGATCAGCCGGTCCGGCCAGCACTCGGCCGACAGCCCGGCCTGCTTGCCCGGCATGAACTCCAACGCGCCATGCGTGCCGAAATGCAGCACGGCATGGGCGCCGAAATCCTGCTGGATGTAGCGGTAAAAGGCGCTGAACGCATGGGTCGGCGCGAAGCCGCGCTCGAACAACAGGCGCATCGGGTCGCCCTCGTAGCCGAAAGCCGGCTGCAAGCCGACGAACACGTTGCCGAATTGCCGGCCCAGCACGAACAGGCTGCTCCCGTCCGTTTGCGCGCGGCCCGGCGCCGGCCCCCAGCTCCGCTCGATCTCCGGAAGCCAGGTTTCCCGCCGCACATGGTCATCAACCGGGATGTGCGCGGCCACGTTGGCGTCGGTGCCATGCCGCTCGGCATTGCCGCCGGTTACGGCGTCCCGCAACGCGTCCACCGTCGCCGGCACGTCCACGTCATAGCCGGCGTCCCGCATGGCCCGCATCGTGTTGTGCAGCGATTGGAACACCGCGAGGTAGGCGGCGGTGCCGGTCGCTCCGGCGTTGGGCGGGAAGTTGAACAGCACCAGCGCCACCTTGCGCGCCGCCCGCGCGGTCCGGCGTAGCGCCACGAGCTTTGCAACCCGCGCGGCCAGCGTCCCGGCGCGCTCGGCATGCGAGACCATGTCGCGCGAGCACGTCGTGCCGTCGCAGCCCGCGCAGGGGTTGGGCGTATTGGCCCGGCCGCAGCGTCCGCCGAAGGTCATCGGCGTCATGCCGCCGTCCAGTTCCGGCAGCGCCACCATCATCGTCGCCTCGACCGGCAGCAGGCCGCGCGGGTCGCCCTGCCATTGATCCAAGGTCTGGAATTCGACGGGGTGCGCGGTGACGTAGGGCACGTCGAGGGTGGCCAGCATCGTCTCGGCGGCGGAGCTGTCGTTGTAGGCAGGGCCGCCGACCATGGAGAACCCGGTGAGCGACACCACCGCATCCACCGCGGCGACGCCGTCCCGCATGAAGAACCGCTCGATGGCCGGGCGGGCGTCGAGGCCGCTGGCAAAGGCCGGGACGACGCGCAGGCCGCGCGCTTCCAGCGCCTCGATCACGCCGTCATAGTGGGCGGCGTTGCCGGAGATCAGGTAGGAGCGCAGCAGCAGCAGCCCGACGGTGCCGGACAGGCCGGCCTTCGGCAGTTGGCCAAGATCGGCGAATACCCGGTTCGGCACGCGCGGGTGGTACAGCCCGACCTCCGGATACTCGATGGGCGCCGCGGCCGGGAGCGTGCCCTGCAGCGCCCGGCGCTCGCCTGCGGCGTAGCGGCCCACCAACATGCGGATCAGGCTGGCCAAGTTTTCGTCCGACCCGGCCAGCCAGTATTGCAGCGCCAGGAAATAGGTGCGGACATCCTGCGCCGTGCCGGGGATGAACTTCATCAGCTTCGGCAGGCGGCGCAGCATCTTCATCTGCTTCTGCCCGGACGCCGGCTTGCCCCCTTCCTTGCCGCCGCCGCGCAGCCGCTTCAGCATGGCGAGCGCGCCCGTCGCCTCCTGCGACATGTCGAAGCGGCCGAGCTTGGTGAGCTTCGTCACTTCGCCCGCCGACATGCAGCACAGCATGGCGTCGCAATGCGCGCGCCGGGCGGCGAGAGCGGGGGCCACGGCGCGGATGTGGTCCTCCAGGAACAGCATCGTCGCGATCACGATGTGGCCCCGCGCGATGTCGGCGTGGCAGGCGTCGAGCGCCGCCGGGTCGCTGCCCCACTCGTCGGCGGCGTGGACGACGAGGCTGAGGCCGGGGATGTCGCGTTGCAGCTCGGCCTCGGCCCGGCGCACGGCGCTGGACAGGTGGCTGTCCATGGTCACCACCACGACACGGACGGGCAGGTCGTCAGCGGCCATAATGCGCCTTTGCGTCGTAGAGCGTATCGACGGTGATGGTGGCGAGACCCTGCGCCAAGGCGAATTTTTCCGTGTTGCGCCGGGCCTTGCCGCGGACGAAGAACGGGATTTTGCCGACTTCCTTCTCCGCCTCTGGCGCCCAGACCAGCGGACCCGCCGACGGGGCCGGCTCCGGCTCGACATGCGCCTCGGGGCGCGGGGGCGCGGCGTGGCCCAGATGCGACGGCGCGGCGTCGCCGTGGAACTCCGCGTCCTCGCGGAACATGCCGATCAGGTGTTCCTCCAGCCCCATCATCAGCGGGTGGACCCAGGCGTCGAACAGCACATTGGCGCCTTCCCAGCCCATCACCGGGGAGTAGCGCGCGGGGAAGTCCTGCACGTGCACCGGGGCGGAGATCACGGCGCAGGCGATGCCGAGGCGCTTGGCGATGTGCCGCTCCATCTGGGTGCCCAGCACCAGCTCGGGCTGCGCCTCGGTGATGCGGGCCTCGATCTCCAGGTAGTCGTCGGAGATCAGCGGCTCCACGTCGTAAAGCTTCGCCGCCTCCCGCACCTCGCGGGCGAACTCGCGCCCGTAGGTGCCGAGGCCCACGACGGTGAAGCCCATCTCGTCCCGTGCCACGCGGGCGGCGGCGATGGCATGGGTCGCGTCGCCGAACACGAACACCCGCTTGCCCGTCAGGTAGTTGCTGTCAACCGAGCGCGTGTACCACGGCATCCGCGACGGCGCCCCCGCCAGCGCCGGGGCGGGATCGACGCCGGCCAGCGCCGCGACCTCGGTGATGAAGTCCCGGGTGGCCCCGACGCCGATGGGCACGCACTTGGTCGCCTTCTGGCCGAAGCTGCGGGCCAGCCACGCCGCCGCCTGCCCGGCGATTTCCGGATACAGCACGACGTTGAACTCGGCGTCGCCCAGCCGCGCGATGTCGGCGGGCGAGGCGCCCAGCGGCGCGATCACG
Source organism: uncultured Acetobacteraceae bacterium (assembly GCA_964247405.1). Lineage (GTDB taxonomy): Bacteria > Pseudomonadota > Alphaproteobacteria > Acetobacterales > Acetobacteraceae > CAHJXG01. The sequence goes on along the minus strand of CAXTUQ010000452.1, from coordinate 160 downwards.
TTCACGTCGATGCCAAGCTGCGCGAGCAGGCGCGTGACTTCCGTCACGTCGTCGCGGTGGCGGAAGCCGAGCGCCGCCGGGCCGAGCACGTTGCAGCGCGGGCGGGCGCCCGGCGCGCGCTCCTCGGCCCGGCGCACGGCGCTGGACAGGTGGCTGTCCA
>CAXTUQ010000451.1:0-5126 GCA_964247405.1 uncultured Acetobacteraceae bacterium | reverse complement strand
GGGCCAGGCTTTGCCGGACCAATTGGCCGTCGGCCCCAGCCCAACGTAGCACCGCCCCGGCGGCAGCAGCACGTCCGCCCGCGCCCGGTCGGCGGCGTCGGTCCAACCGACCGGCAGCGGCGGCGGCGACAGGCCGAGCGTCGCGCCGAGCTGTGCCAGCTTGTGCCCGGCCCGCCGCCCGCCACGCATCACCGCGCGGCGCCGGGCCGGAAGCAGGAAAGAGAGGGCGGAGCCGCGCAGGTCCACGACCAGGTCCCACAACGTGCCTGCCGTGCGCCGCCATAGTTCCAGCCAATGCAGGTCGAAGCGCCGCTTCGTGACCACCAGGGTCGCGTCGCGCCGCGGCATCCGGGCGAACACGCCCTCCGCTACCGGGCCGCAGGCGACGGTGAAGCGCGCGGCGGGGTGGGCGCGCAGCAGGTGGTCGAGCAGCCCGGTGGACAGGACCGCATCGCCGATGCGGGTCGCCGTGATGAAGAGAATACGCATGCCGCGCCGGTGTAGCACGGACGCCGGGCTGCGCGAGCCGGCCCGGCTTGACGCCGGCTTGAGTTCAGCCGCACGACCCCCCACGTCGCCGTGCATGAGCACTCTTGCCCGTCTGCCCGACCGCGCCGTCATCGAAGTGAGCGGCGAGGACCGCGTATCGTTCCTGCAAGGCCTGGTCTCAAACGACGTGGCGGAGGCGGCGCCGGGCCGCGCGGTTTGGGCGGCCCTGCTGACGCCGCAGGGCAAGTGGCTGGCCGATTTCTTCATCCTGGCGGATGGCGTGCGGCTGCTGCTGGACTGCGAGGCCGGGCAAGCGGCGACCCTGGCGCAGCGGCTGACCCGGTTCCGGCTGCGCGCGGAGGTGGCCGTGCAGCCCGTGCCGCTGCAAGTTTACGCCGGCTGGGGCGGGGCGGCGCCAGAAGCCGGCATTGCCGCGCCCGACCCGCGCATCCCGGACGCCGGCTGGCGCGTGCTGTCCGACGTGCCGTTGCCGGCAGACGGGACGGCGGAGGACTGGGACCGGCACCGGCTGGCGCTCGGTTTGCCGGACGGTTCGCGGGACATGGAGGCGGAAAGGACGACGCTGCTGGAGGCCGGGTTCGACGAGCTGCACGGGGTGTCGTGGACCAAGGGCTGCTACATGGGCCAGGAACTGACGGCGCGCACCAAGTACCGCGGGCTGCTGAAGCGGCGGCTGGTGCCGGTGCGGATCGACGGCCCGGTGCCGACGCCGGGCACGCCGGTTCTGCGGGCCGGGGTGGAGGTGGGCGCGATGCGGTCCGCCGTGGCCGGCCTCGGCCTGGCCCTGCTGCGGCTGGATGCCATCAAGTCCGATGGTCTGGCCTGTGGCGAGGCCACCCTGCGGCCCACGCCTCCCGCTTGGATGCAGTTGACGCCGGTCAGGTTGGCGGGCGCGCAGCCGGCATAGCCAGCCGCCGCCCAACCCAATCGGGGCGGGGCAAGACCGCATGGGCCTGGGCGGCCGCCGCGATCAGGTCGGCAACGTCCGGCAGAAACGGCACGACGCGACGGGTTTGCAGGCTGACATGCAGCAGCACGACCTCCTGCTGCGCCGCCACGGTGCCATCCGCCCGCCGCATCTCATGGCCCAGGTGAATGCGCTTGCTGTCGGCGGCTATGATCTGCGTCGAAACCTGCATCTCGTCGCCGAGCAATAGCTCAGCCTTGTAGATGATGTGGCTTTCGGCAGCGAAGGTGCCGTGCTGCGTGCGCTCGCGGTAAAGCTGGCCGAGGCCGATTGCGGCCCAGAGGTGATCAATTGCGCCGTCGAACACGACGACATAATAGGCCATGTTCATATGGCCATTCTCGTCGATCCATTCGGGGCGCACCGTCGCGGCGTGGCCGGTGAACGGGGCGGGGATGCCGCCCCGTTCCAAGGATGTCATGCGTCAAGCGTTGTTGTCGAACCCGCCGCCGGAGTCGAAGCCGCCGGAGTCGAACCCGCCCCCGCCGCCGTCGAAGCCGCCGGGGTCGCTGCTTTGGTCGTAGCTGGCCTGCTGCGTGGGATCGCTGAATCCGGAGCCGTCGTCGTAGTTCACGGGCTGCCCGCCGCCGGCGAAGGGGTCGGCGCTGGCTTCGTTGGAGTAGCCCGCGGTCGGGTCCGTGCCAGCGCCATCAAAGGCGGTGGTGGAGGCGCCGCCACCGAACATGCCGGTGCCGCTGCCGCTGTGCCCGCTGAAAGCACCCATCAGGGCGTTGCCGACGAACATGCCGCCGGCGACGCCCGCTGCCGTAGTCAGCGCCGAGCCGAGAAAGCCTGACCCGCCGCCGCCGCCAAACATGCCGGGCTGGTAGTTGGGCGGATACTGCGGCTGGGGCGGCGGCGAGGTCGGCTGGAACCGCTGGCCGCCATAGCCGGGCTGGCCGAAGCCGCCGCCCTGCTGCTGCCCTTGGCTGCCGCCACCGCCGAACAGGCTGCCGAAGAAGCCTTTCTGCTGCTGCGGCGCCTGTTGGCTGGCCTGCTGCGCCGCTTGCTGGGTTTGCTGGAGTTCCCATTCCAGGCGGCGGATGCGGTTTTGCGCTTCGGCAAACGCCGCTTCCTGGACCAGCGCGGTTTGCGTGATGCGGTAGCGCGCTTCCGGATACTGCTGAAACTGCTGGGCAATGAAGGCGTCGGCGTCGCGGTCGATGGGCGGCAAGGCCGGCTGCGACTGCGGCACGCTGCCGCTGGGTCCGGCGAGGAAGCCGCCACCCTGTGCGCCACCCTGGGGCGATCCGGCGACCCTGGCGATGAACCGGGCAATAAGGTCGCGTTCTTCGTTCGTCATGAGACTGTCCGCGCGTTTGTTGCAAGGATCGAGTTGGCCCGCGCCCAACTCTGGTTCAAGTGGCCAGACTCAGGTGGCCAACCGCAGGCGCCGCCACTCGATGGCCGGGCAGCGGTTCTCGACGACCTGCAACCCCGCCGCCCGGCCTGCGGCGGCGGCGGCGGGATCGCTCACGCCAAGCTGCAGCCACACCGTGCGGGCGCCGAGCCGGATCGCGTCCGCCATGACCGGCCCGACCTGGTCCGAGGCGCGGAACACGTCCACCATGTCGAGCGGCCCGGCCTCCTCCAGCGTCGCCACCACGGGCCGACCGTGCAGCGTCTGGCCGGCGAGTGCCGGGTTCACCCCCACGACATCGAAGCCGCGGGCGATCAGGAACGCCATGACCTCGTTGCTTGAGCGCTCCGGCTTTTGGGACGCGCCGACCACGGCGACGCGGCGGGTGGTGAGGAGGATGTGCTGGATCGGATCGGTCATATCGCCTCAACGCGCGACAGCGCCGGCGGCTGCTTCCTTTAAAGCGGCGGCATCATTATGGTGCGCCGCAATGCAAAGACGCCCAGGATCGTAACCACACCACCATGACCGCATCGCCGCCCAGCTTCCAGGAGATCATCCTGCGCCTCCATGCCTTCTGGGCGCGGCAGGGCTGCGTGATCCTGCAGCCCTACGACGTGGAGATGGGCGCCGGCACCTTCCATCCGGCCACCACGCTCCGCGCGCTCGGCCCCTTTCCCTGGCGCGCCGCCTATGTGCAGCCGAGCCGGCGGCCGACCGACGGGCGCTACGGGCAGAACCCGAACCGGCTCGTCCAACATCATCAATACCAAGTGATCCTGAAGCCCAGCCCGGCCGATTGCCAGGCCCTGCTGCTCGACAGCTACCGCGCCATCGGCCTCGACCCGCTGCTGCACGACGTGCGCTTTGTCGAGGACGATTGGGAAAGCCCGACGCTCGGCGCCTGGGGCCTGGGTTGGGAGGTGTGGTGCGATGGCATGGAGGTGACGCAGTTCACCTACTTCCAGCAGGTCGGGGGCATCCCTGTGGCCGTGCCCAGCGCCGAGTTCACCATTGGGCTGGAGCGGCTCGCCATGTACGTGCAGGGGGTCGAGAACGTGTACGACCTCGACTTCAACGGCGCCGGGGTGAGCTACGGCGACGTGTTCCTGCGGTCCGAGCGGGAGTACAGCGCGTACAGTTTCGAGCACGCCGACACCGCCATGTTGTCCCGCCACTTCGCCGACGCGGAGGCGGAGTGCGCCGCGCTGCTCGCCGCGTCCCTGCCGCTGCCGGCCTACGACCAGTGCATCAAGGCGAGCCATCTATTCAACCTGCTGGACGCCCGCGGCGTGATCTCGGTGACGGAGCGCGCCGCCTACATCGCCCGGGTGCGGACGCTGGCGCGCGGCTGCTGCGAGGGGTGGCTGGCCGGGGACGTGTCGGTTGTTTCCGGGTAGAGAGCGGAGTACTGTGCCGCAATGGAAAAGGGTCTGACCATCGAGAGCGAGGAGGCCGCGGGCCTGGCAACCGCGCTTGCCGCCCTGCGCGGAGAAAGCGTCGAGGCCGTGGTGACGACCGCATTACGGGACGCTTTGGAACGCGACCGGGCCGCAAAAGAAAGCGCTGAGACACAGCACCAGGAGGATGCCGAGTATCTGGAATTACGGAAGATCGTGGACGATATCCATCGCCATTTGCAGCACCCGCTTCCGAGTTGGGACCATTCCTGGCTTTACGATGACGAAACGGGCCTGCCGCGGTGATTGTTGACAGCTTTGCGCTCATGGCAATCGTGTTGAAGGAGCCGGACGGTGACGTCTATCTTCGGGCATTGTCAAAGACGCCGAACCGGAAGATCAGCGCCGCTACGTGGGTTGAGGTCCACATGGTCGTGGACAACCTCAATCAGAATCCGGCTGCGAAGATGCGGTTCGAAGATCTCATGGACCGGTTGAAGTTCGAGGTTGTCGCCGTTGATGCGGACATGGCGTGGGCCGCCCGCAGGGCTAACCAGGATTACGGCAGAGGCCGTCACCCGGCCCGGCTCAACTTTGGCGACTGCTTCTCCTATGCACTGGCCAAGCAGACCGGCGAACCCTTGCTGTTCAAAGGCAACGATTTCAGCCAAACCGACATCGTTTCAGCACTCCCCTGATGCCGGACCTGTTACTTGAACTCTTCAGCGAGGAAATCCCCGCGCGCATGCAGGCGCGGGCGGCCGGCGACCTTTCGCGCCTGCTGACCGAGGCGCTCGCCCCGCTCGCGCCCGCGGACGTGCAGACCTTCTACGGCCCGCGCCGCATCGCGCTCGCCGCCGCCGTGCGGGACAGCGTGCCGGCCCGCAGC
>CAXTUQ010000450.1:4430-5131 GCA_964247405.1 uncultured Acetobacteraceae bacterium | reverse complement strand
TCCCAGGACGGCGCCGAACATGTCGGACGCCCCTTCCGGCACGTCGGCCAAGGCCTGGGCGGCGCGCGCCGGCGTGCGGGCCGCTTCGAGCGCCACGACTTCCGCCATCTCGGCGGCGGCCTGCGCCGACCCTTCGGCGGGCGGCGGCGGCAGGAGCCGCATGAGGTCGAGCTGGCCGGCGGCAAGGTAGGAGTCGGCCGCGGGAGCCGCCGCTGTCCAGGCCGGGGCGCCCAGCAGCGCCAGGACGATCAACAGGCGGCGCAGCAGCATTCGCCCACCCGCGCCCGCCAAGCGGCCAGCACGTCGGCAAGGGTCTGTTCCCAAGGGATCGCCGGCGCCCATCCCAGCAGCCGCCGGGCCAGCGCGGCGTCGCCGGCGGCGACGGGGATATCGGTCGGGCGCAGGCGTCCGGCGTCGGTCGCGACCTCCGCCTGCACCCCGGCCACGGCCATCAGCGCGGTCAGCACGTCGCCGACCCGGCGCGGCTGCCCCGACGCCAGGTTCAGCACCGTGCCCGGCGCCAGCGCGTCCGCCCGGGCCAGGCACGCCGCGTAGGCCGCGCAAACGTCCCGCACGTCCAGGAAGTCCCGCAAGGGATCGAGTGCACCCACCCGCAGCACCGGCGGCTGCAATCCGGCCGCCACGCGGGCGACCTGCTCGGCGAACGCCGCCACCACGAACTCGGGCGACTGGCCCGGCCC
>CAXTUQ010000450.1:0-4420 GCA_964247405.1 uncultured Acetobacteraceae bacterium | reverse complement strand
GGTGGTTGAACGGACGCGCCCGGATCACCCGCAACCCTTCCGCCGCCATCGCGCCCAGCGCCAGGTCGGCCGCCGCCTTGGTCGCGCCGTAGGTGTTGAGCGGGGCCGGCAGCGCATCCTCATTGAGCGGCGTCCCCGCTCGGAACGACGCGCCGTAGATGTCGGCGCTGGACGCGAACAGCAGGGTGCAGCCGGGCGCTCGATGCAGCACCGCCCGCGAAACGTTGAGCGCGCCCAGCAGGTTGACCTGCCAAGCGTGGCCGGGATCGAGCCGGGCGGCCCGGATCGCGGCGACGGCGGCCAGGTGGACCACGGCGTCAGGCCGCCCCGCCCCGATGGCCGCGTCGGCCGCGGCCGGGTCGGTGATGTCGAACGGGTCGGTCAGCAGCACGGTGCCGGGGAACGCCGTCCTGAACGCCGGCAGCAGGTGCCGGCCGACAAAGCCGCCGGCCCCGGTGATCAGGATGCGGCGGGGGGGCACCGCCTACCGCGCCATGCGCGCCCGATGCCGGGCGAGGTCGGCATCGACCATCTCCGCCACCATCGCGTCGAGCGGCACCTCCGGCGCCCAGCCGAGCCGCTGCCGCGCCTTGCTGGAATCGCCCAGCAGCACGTCCACCTCGGCTGGGCGCATGAAGCGCGCTTCCGTGCGGACGTGGTCCTCGTAATGGAGGCCGACATGGGCGAAGGCGATGCGGCACAGGTCGCGGATGCTGGTGGTGGTGCCGGTCGCGACCACGTAGTCGTCCGCCTGCTCCTGCTGCAGCATCAGGTGCATCGCCCGCACGTAGTCGCGCGCATGGCCCCAGTCGCGCTTGGCGTCCAAGTTGCCGAGCGGCAGCTCGTGCGCCAAGCCCAGCTTGATCCGCGCCACCCCGTCCGTCACCTTGCGGGTCACGAACTCGATGCCGCGCAGCGGGCTTTCGTGGTTGAACAGGATGCCGCTGCTGGCGTGCAGGCCGAAGGACTCCCGGTAGTTCACCGTCATCCAATGGGCATACAGCTTCGCCACGCCGTAGGGGCTGCGCGGGTAGAACGGCGTGCGCTCGGACTGCATGGGTTCCTGGATCAGGCCGAACATCTCGGACGACGACGCCTGGTAGAACCGCGCCTCCGGCCGCATCAGGCGCACCGCTTCCAGGATGTTGCCGGCGCCGAGCGCCGTGACCGTCCCGGTCAGCAGCGGCTGCTGCCAGGACGCGGCGACGAAGCTCTGCGCCGCCAGGTTGTACACCTCGTCCGGCTTGTGCATCTGGATGATGCGGATCAGGCTCGACAGATCGACGAGGTTGCCGTCCACGAGCTGCACATGGTCGAGCACGCCGAGCCAGCGCAGCCGTTCGCCGATCACGTCAGACGACGCGGAGCGCCGCATCAGGCCGACGACCTCATACCCCCGGTCGAGCAGATGCTGGGCGAGGTAGGCGCCGTCCTGGCCGGTGACGCCGGTGATGAGGGCTACGGGCACAAGCGGCCTTTCATGTCAGATACGGCCATAGGTGTCCTCCAGGCGCACGATGTCGTCCTCGCCCAGATAGCTGCCCGACTGCACCTCGATCAGCGTCAGCGGGATGCGCCCGGGGTTGGCCAGGCGGTGCGTGCAGCCGAGCGGCAGGTAAACGCTCTCGTTCTCCCGCACCATCAGCTCCTCGTCGTCGCGCGTCACCAGCGCGACGCCGCTCACCACGACCCAGTGCTCCGCGCGGTGGAAATGTCTTTGCAACGACAGCTTGTGGCCCGGCGTGACCACGATCCGCTTCACCTGGAACCGGTCGCTCAGGATCAGGCGCTCGTAGAAGCCCCATGGCCGGTACATCCGGTTGTGCGCCACCGCCTCGTGCCGCCCGGCCCCGCGCAGGCGGTCCACCACGCGCTTCACGTCCTGCGCCCGGTCGCGGTGCATCGCCAGCACCGCGTCGCCCGTGACCACCACCACGGCGTCCTGCAAGCCCACCACCGCCGTCAGCACGCCGTCGCTGCGGACATAGCAGTTGTCCGCCCCTTCCAGCAGCACGTCGCCGACCGTCGCGTTGCCGGCGCCGTCCTTCGGCGACTGCTCCCACAGCGCGTCCCAGCTCCCCACGTCGGACCAGCCGAGGTCGGCCGGCACCACGGCCGCCATCGTCGTCCGCTCCGCCACCGCGTAGTCCAGGCTGATGTTGGGGCAGGCGGCGAAGGCTTCGGGGTCGAGCCGGGTGAAGTCGAGGTCGCGCACCCGGGCCTCCACCGCGCGGCGCACGGCGGCCAGCACCTCGGGCGCGTGGCGCTCCATCTCCGCCAGCAGGGTCGCGGCGGTGAACACGAACATGCCGGAGTTCCAAAGATACTCGCCCGACTCCACGAGCCGCGCGGCCATCGCCGCGTCCGGCTTCTCCACGAAGCGCGCAAGGGCGTGCACGCCGGGCGCGTCGGCGAGTTCCGGCCCGACCTCGATGTAGCCGTAGGCGGTTTCGGCGCGGCGGGGCTGCATCCCAAACGTCACGATGCGCCCGGCGCGGGCGGCAACGGCGGCGCGGCTCAGCGCGGCATACAGCGCCTCCGTCCGCTGGATCGCATGGTCGGCCGGCATCATCCACAGGACGGCGTCCGGGTCCGCCTCCGCCGCCAGCAGCGCCGCCGTGGTGATCGCCGGCGCGGAGTTGCGGCCGACCGGCTCCAGCACGACCTCGGCATCGGGGATGCCGGCGGCGCGCAACTGCTCGGCGATCAGGAAGCGGTGCTCGTGGTTGCACACGACGATGGGCGGCGCGAAGCCCGGCCCCACCCCGCGCCGCGCCGTGTCCTGCAGCATGGTGCGGTCGGACGCCAGCGGCCAAAGCTGCTTCGGGAAGCTCTCGCGCGATACCGGCCACAGCCGGGTGCCGGTGCCGCCGGACAGGATCACGGGAACGATGCTGGCGCCGGGCGAGGCGGGAAGCGCAGTCATTGGGGCCTTGGGTGCAAGGGGTACGGACCTGTGTGGATCGGTTACAGTCGGACCGCGCCGCTGTCCAGTTGCCGCGGGGCGCCCGCGTCCGCATGATGCGGCGTTTCTGGCACGGGAGTCTGGCGCGAGAGGGTCCATGAAGGTCTGTGTGTACGGCGCCGGTGCGGTCGGCACCCATGTCGCAGGGCGGCTGGCAAAGGGCGGCGCCGCGGTTTCCGTCATCGCCCGCGGTCCGCAGCTTGCGGCCATCGAGGCGCGCGGGGTGCGGGTGCACGCGGCGGACGGCGAGATCGAGGCCCGCGTGGCTGCGGGCGCCGATGCGCGGGGGTTGGGGCGCCAGGATGCCGTGATCGTCACGGTGAAGGCGCCGGCGCTGCCCTCCGTCGCCGCCGGGATCGGCCCGTTGCTGGGTCCGGAGACCTTGGTCGCTTTCGCGATGAACGGCATCCCGTGGTGGTATTTCCAAGGGACGGGCGGTGCCGAGGAGGGCCGGCGCCTGCCGAAGCTCGATCCTGGCGACGCGCTGCGGAAGGCCGTGCCCCCGGCGCAGGTGGTCGGCGGCGTGGTGTACTCCTCCTGCACCATCACCGAGCCGGGCGTGGTGCATGTCGAGAACCGGCGCAGCCGGATCGTGCTGGGGGCGCCGGACGGCCGCCCGGACAACCGTTCGGACGGCCGTTTGCCTGGGCGCATCGAGGCGCTGGCCGCCATCCTGCGCGCCGGCGGCCTGGCGATCGACGTGACTGGCCGCATCCGCGACGCGGTGTGGGCCAAGCTGCTGCTCAACCTCGGCAGCGGGCCGCTCGCCGTGCTGACCGGCTGCGCGCCGGCCCAGATCTTCGCCGAGGACGCCTGCCGCATTGCCACCCGGCGCATCCTGGCGGAAGGCGCCGCCATCGCCGCCGCCATGGGCTGCCCCGTCGAGCCGAACGCCGAGGGCCAGATCGCCAACGGCGCGAAGTCGCACCACAAGCCGAGCATCCTGCAGGACCTGGAGGGGAGCCGGCCCATGGAGATCGACGCGATCTATGGCGTGCCGCTCGACTTCGCGCGGATGCATGGGGTGCCGACGCCGACCCTGGACCTGCTGGTTGCCATGATGCGGGCGCGCGCCCGACAGGCTGGACTTTATGTGGGTTAGGCCGGTGCCTGGCCCAGGACCCAGCCTTCCCAACGCAGTATCCAGGGATCGTCCGGCGCCGCGTCGGTCCGCCGTCCCGCCAGCACTTGCAGCACGCACAGCAGGCCCAGGACGCAGTCCATGCGGTCCTCGCCGGCCGCGTCGGGGCCGAAGCCTTGCGCCATCAAGCAGTCGAGCGCCGGGTCCGGCTTGGCGGACAACGCGGCCATCGGCCGGCGCAGGGCCGGCATGAGCGCCAAGCGGTCGGCGTGACGCCGCTTGCTGCCGCCCATGCGCAAGCCGAGCTGCCGCATCGCCTCCGCGGGGTAGGTCTCCGCCAGCACCGCCCCGCCCCTTGCGAGGAGCGGCAGCAG